>DATHOI010000714.1:0-5086 GCA_035485095.1 Polyangiaceae bacterium
GCTGCCTCTACAATTCCGGCGATCGCTGTGACCCGGGGCAGACGTTCGATCCGGGCTCCGGGTTGTGCGTGTGCGCTGCCGGCAGCAACACCATCACGGGGCAATACGGGTGCGTGGCCTGCGGCAAGCATCAGATCGCGCAGAACGACGCCTGTAGTTGCGAGCCCGGCTACAGCATGGTTGGTACGGACTGCCAGCTGAGTCCGGAAGGTCTGGGCCTCGCTTGTCAGGCGGATACGGATTGCACCACCGCGCCCTATACGAGCTGTCAGACCGGCAGTGGCGCTGGCTACTGCACGAACACGAGTTGCATGACGACCGACGACTGCACCGGCGGCTACGCGTGCAACACTACGTCGACGCCGAGCTTTTGCGAGCAGCCGCCTCTTGGGGAAGGGATGAGCTGCGCGTCCTCCGCTGACTGCACAGGCGCTGCGACGTACTGCGAAACCTTCTCCGCACACACTTGTTTCGTGCCATGCACGGTCGGCGGGGACCCTTGTTTCAGTAACGAGGATTGCTGCGATCTGAGCACGCTTTCGGGGGGCATCGTCAAAGCGGTGATTTGCGTGCCTAGCGGGACTTGTCACTCGTGATGCGCGCGAATGCTTTGCGCCTCGTGGGGTGCTTTGCGTTGCTGCTCTCAGCGAGCGTCACCTCCGCAGCGGAGCCCGCAGCGGCGGAGGCGCCGAAAGACGCGGCCAAAGCGCTGCCCCCCGCGCCCGCACCCCCGCCGAGCGCGAGCGATGCGCCTGCAGCGAGCAGTGCCGTTCCCGCTTCGGCGCCGAGCAGCGCGACTGCCCCGACGGCTGCGCCGACAGCCGGTCCAACCGCCGTAAACGCCAACGCCGACGCCGATCAGAAAGCTGCCGATGCCAGCGCTACCAGCGACAGTTTCACGAGCAGTGAAGAAGCGACGGACAGCGACCAACAACACAAGATCGACATCTACGGCTTCGCCGATTTTACGTACCAGCGGCTACTGATCCCGAAATCGAACGTCTGGACTCGCACCTACCCGAGCGTCGATTCGTTCGCGGTCGGTAACTTCAACGTCTACCTGAGCAGCAATCTCGGTGATTCGTGGCGAGCGCTCGCGGAAGTTCGCTTCTTGTACTTACCGAATGGAGCCACCACCACTGACTCGAGTGGCAACGTGGTGCGCACCGACACGACCGTGCTCGACTACGCGGGCTTCGAGGAACCGATTCGTTGGGGTGGCATCCAGATCGAGCGCATCTACGTCGAGCATGAATTCAACGGGCTCCTGAAGTTCCAAGCCGGACAGTTTCTGACGCCGTATGGCATTTGGAACGTGGACCACGGCTCTCCGACGATCATCGGTATCAAAAAGCCCTTCGTGGTCTCCGCCGAGCTCTTTCCCGAGCAACAAACCGGTCTGCACCTATACGGCAGCGGGTTCTTGGATCCGTTTGAAATTGGCTATGATCTGACGCTCTCGAACGGCCGCGGCCCGGTCGAGTACGAAGATTTCAACGACGACAAAGCCTACGGCGCTCGGCTGTACGCCAAGACGGATGCCGTGGGGACGCTTACGGTCGGCACGTCGTTCTATCGCGGCGGCTACTTGGACCACTCCGCGAAGTACGTCATCACCAACAACAACGGCATCACCGGGGTCGACCAGCAATACACCACCATCTCCAAGTACCAAGAGCTGTCGCTCGCTGCCGACGTGAAGTGGGAATACAAGTCTTGGCTCGCTCAGGGTGAAATCATCATGAACGAGGCCAAGTACGGAGTCGGTGACCGACCCCGCATCTCGGTCGTCGAGCCGCCGCAAGGGTTTCAGGCGGATTACCTGCGCTGGGGCGCGTACGGCCTCGTCGGTTACCGGTTACCCGTCGTCCCGCTCATGCCGTACGTGCTGGTGCAGCACGCGATAGCGCCCGATACACCGAGCACGCCGCCCGCGACCGCCTACGAAATCGGTGTCAATTTGCGGCCCACGGCCGCCGTGGTCGTGAAGCTCGAATACACGGATTGGCACTTCAGCGCGCCTGGCTCGGTTGGCTTCGGCAACTACCCACTGCGGATTTTGGCTTCGCAGATTGCTTGGGCATTCTGAGATGGCGCTCACTACTCAGCTTCGCAAAGGTCAGCGCGTCGCCCTGCTCTTCGCGCTTGGTGTCGCGCTCTTCTTGCTCGGCGCACTGCCGAGCAGCGAACGAACGGCCCGCGCCGCCGATCGCGTGGTCCTGGCCGTCTTCGTCTCGAAAGACTCGAGCCTGCAGGACTTGAAGATGAGCGAGTTGCGCCGTGTCTTCACGAACGCGGATGACAGCGCGTTCTCGGGCCAGCGCAGCGTGCCGTTCAATCACACCGCGCATTCGACGGATCGCGTCGGTTTCGACCAAACCGTGTTGCGGATGAACCCCGATGAAGTGAGCCGTTTCTGGATCGATCGCAAGATCCGCGGGCTACCGGGTCCGCCGCGCGCTGTCGATTCACTGTCTCAGTTGCTGCATCTGGTGGCGCGCAACGCTGGAGGCATCGGTTACGCGCGGCCCGCGCAAGTGACGAACGAAGTTCGCGTGATCCGCGTGGACGGCAAGTTGCCGAGCGACGGCGGCTATCCCGTGCAGTTCACGGAGTGAGCGCGCCTCGCGAGCCCGCGAAAATAGCCGAATAGCCGGGCAATTCTTGGCCGTTCGACGGGCCCCTTGTGGCATGGAGAGGCGAGCGCTAGCCGGTAACGCGTGAGCGCGTCGCACGAGCCCTTCGAGACATTGAGCTCGAGCTTCAGCCAGCAGGACTGGGCTCTGCTCGGTGCCATGGCGTGTGAGCAAGCGCTGCCCCAGAGCGTGCTCGAAAAATTGAGCCCCGAGCCAGCGCTGCCTGCAGCCGTGTGGCTGAAGCGAGCGCAGGCGGCTGACTGGGTGATCCCGGTGCGGCCGGCGCGTGGGTCGTCGCTCAAACCTCATTTCTCCGTGCATCCGCAGTATCGCGAGCGTGTTCTGCGCCGGCTTACCGAAACGGGAGAGCTCGAGCCAATCGCGCGGGTGATGCGCGCCTTGCTAACGGTGCGCTCGGTGAGTGATCTGACGCTTTCCCTCCAGCTCGGCGCGTTGGACGATTTTCAACGCCGTTTCGCTGCGCGCAAGCAGCCTCCGGAGGTCGGTCCCAGCACGCGCGCGCAATGGCTGCGCTGTTCCATCTGCGAGCCCTTCGAGCCCAATTGGCTGGTGAAGGTGTGGCAGAGCGACGCTTTGCGGGTGGCATCACTCGTGCTGGAAGAGTGCTTGTGCGGCCCGGTTGCATGCGACGAGCTGCTCGCTTGGCTCGCCGAGCAAAGCCACGCTTTGGACGACTCGGAGGATCATGTGGGGCTGCGCAGGGCCCTATTTTCACACGCGATCCTGCGCGGTCAGCTGACGCGAGCGTCGGAGCTCGAGGCGCTGTTGCCGGCGCGCTACCGACTCGCGCTGTCGGTCCCGTTGCGCTTTTTGGAGGGCAAGTTGCCCGACGCGCGAGGGCGACTCGCGCACGTGCTGGAAAGCTCGCCGGGCGGCAAGCGCGGCCCATTGCCCGATTGCGGAGCGCTCGCGCCGCTACTCGCGCTGCTCGTCTGCACGCGAGACGACGACGAGGCACGCAGCGCGGCGAAGCGCCTACTGAACGCCGGATCGGGCGAACTGAACCGAGGCGCGCTGCGCGCCTTGCGCACGCTGTTCAAATTCCAGACCGAGCCGCCCGAAGAGCAGCGACGACTCGACGCCCATCAGTTGTCCGAAGACGTGGGTGCGTGGGAACTCTTGATCCTGGCGCTCACGGTCTATTTGCATTCCGTCGATCAGTGGGGACGTGCCAGTTGGTGTTTGCTGCTCGTACAACGCGCGGTCCGCTTTGGCGCTGCGGGCTACACCTGGCTTGCGACGCAAACTCTGTCTCTGGCGCGAATGCTGCACGAGGAGCAGTACGCTTCCGAGCTCGTGAAGCTCCCTTCCGGCGCGGCTCTCGAACTCGGCCATGCACCGAACGGGCTCGTGCTTTGGGAGCTCTTCTCCACCAAGCCCGAATGGCAAAAGGCGCTCGAGGCGCTGGCCGAGATCTCCGAAAGCGCGAGCGACGAGCACGTGCAAAACCGCCGCCTGGCGTGGTTCGTGGACATGACGAGCGGGGCCTTGAATCGACCGAGCGTGCAGGAATTTCGACCGGCCCAGGGCTGGTCGGAAGGACGCCGCGCGTCGCTCGCCGAGGTCTGGCCGTTGTACGAGGAGTTACCAAAGGAAGATCAACGCGTGCTCGATTGCACGCGCGAGGTCGGCGTTGGGGGTCGTGAGTTCAGCGCGGAGGCGCCGGAAGCGTTGATCGGCCACCCGCGCGTGATCAACGGTGTGCGCCGCGTACCGGTCGACGTCGTGCGCGCGACGTGCCGCGTCGAAACACGTGAAGAACGTGGCTACGTGCAGCTGCACGTCGAACCTGCCGGCGCCGAGCTGGGCGTGAACGTCGTGCCCCAAAGCGAAACCCGACTAGCGGTGTATCGCGTCACGCCGGCGATGCAGCGCGTGATCGGCGCATTACGCGGCGGCACTCGCATCCCGAAAAGCCATGAGCGCGAGCTGCTCTCTGTCTTGGCCAAGCTCTCCGAGAGCGTGGACGTGCACAGCGCCGAGCTGGGCAGCGAACGAACCGTCGTGGCAGACTCCACACCGTGTCTGCGCTTTGCTCTGCACGCTGGAGCATGGCTCGTGCAGCTCGGGGTACGTCCTTTTGGTGAACGCGGACGTTTCTTTCTCGCGGGCAGCGGGCGCACGAGCTTGAGCTCGTACGTGAACGGCGAACGCTTGCGCTGTGAGCGCGATTTGGATCTCGAGCGCGGCAAGAGCCAAGCGCTTTGCCAAGCCTGCCCGACGTTGGCGCCGCAAGAGCCCGACGAGCGCTCGCCCTTCGACGCGCCGGACAGTTGGACGCTCGGCGAAGAAGGCGTGCTCTCACTGCTCAGCGAGTTGCGTGACGCCAATCTGAGCTGCGCGCTCGAGTGGCCCGAGTCCGGCGGATTGCGGCTCAGCGCGCACGCTCGCTCGAACGCGCTACATGGCCGCTTGCGGGTGGACAAGGG
>DATHOI010000715.1:0-3524 GCA_035485095.1 Polyangiaceae bacterium
ACTTTTCCCAGGGCGGATCTTTAGCTGCGTTGGCGGCACCGAATACGCTGCCCGAGAGCAACGCCAGCGCGAACAGCGCGCGACGGCCGAGACGCGCCGACCCGGACCGCATCAGGCTGCCCTCGACGCTGATCGTTGCGCGCGGGCACGGCGCACCGCCGCACGGGTCACGACGACCAGCGGAAAGCCCGTAACGTCAACACGGATCGAACCCATCGTCGGGATAGGTTAAATGTTTCAACCCTGCCCGCGCAACCAGCACAGCGCTCAGAACGTGGCGAATCGCGTCGTCACCCTGCAGCAGTGCGAGGCGAACCGGGCCGTCACGCGCGGCGGAGCGCACGCCCGCCGGGCCGTCGCTGCAGCGGAGCGCAGGCGAACCCTGCCGTCGCATGCAGCGGAGCGGAGGGCGAAGCGACGCCGAGCGCTCGAGATTGTGCGTGTGTGTGGGTTTCATGCACGGGGTGAACGTCTGGACCTTGCTTCAGCGCCAGCCGGTAGTATCTTCCGCGGTCCTTGAAAGAGCTTTTCGAGACGGTCAAGAAACAGGCCCTGCCCGCCATCTGGGCTCAAGGCGTGAAGCTAGCGCGTGAGGATTCCGTCTCGCTGGAGCGAGAGAGCGACGGTCGACTGGATCTGCGCGTGCGCGTGCCGGCTCGGGCGGCGTACCTCAGTGTGTCCCTGTTCACGCTCGACCCGGAGTGGACGTGCGACTGTGCCGGTCCCGCCGACCCGTGCGTGCACGTGGTCGCGGCGCTGCTCGCTGCGCAACGCGTGGCACAGGCAGGTCAACGCCTGCCGGACGCGCGACAAGCCGGTGCGCAACTGGTGTATTCCTTCCGTCGTCTGCCGATGTCAGGGCTGACTTTGGACCGCTTCGTGCTGGTCGGTGAAACGCGCACGCGCCTGGAGGGGACCTTGGCGTCGGTGCACGGGAAATTTGCGCTCTCGCCGGGCAACGGAGACTTGGTGGTTGATCGCATTCTGACGGCCGCCTCGCGCGGCGTGCTGCGGCCGGGAGTGTGGCCGAGCTTGCTCGAAGCGCTCTCGGGGTCGCGGGTCGAATTCGATGGCAAGCCGATTCAAGTCTCCGCCGAGCCCCTGCTGCCCGCGGGCCGTGTCTTCGACGACGGCGACGAGATCGTGCTCGCC
Source organism: Polyangiaceae bacterium (assembly GCA_035485095.1). Lineage (GTDB taxonomy): Bacteria > Myxococcota_A > Polyangia > Polyangiales > Polyangiaceae > PMG-095. The sequence goes on from DATHOI010000715.1 coordinate 1,153, forward strand.
GTCGAGCAAAATCCGGAGCTCAGCACCGTCGTAGAGCTTGGCCTGGGCCGGGTCGGCAATACGTTGCGCCCGCTCGGGCTGGTCGAGCTCACCGGGCTGAAGCTCGAACGGTTGCCGCTTCGTCGCCGCTTTGCGCAGAGTGACGTGGGGGAGCTGTGCACGAAGGTCCTGCCCGAGATTGAAACCAAGCTCAAGGTCGCGATCGAATCGGCGCGCCTGCCGCGTCGCGGTAAGACGCGCATGCCGCCGCGGCTCGCGTTCCAACTGAGCCACGCCGAGCACACGTTGAGCGTCGTGCCGATGGTCGTGTACGGCGATCCGGTGAACGCGCGCATCGAGGCGAGCCGCCTCGTGCACGTGCAGGGCGACGTGCCGGAGCGCGACGAGATCGCCGAGCGCCGGCTGATCGAGCGCTTGCGCGACGAGCTCTTTCTGGTGCCCGGGCGGCGCGTCGATTTCGACGGCCAAGAAGCCAATAAATTCGCCACGAAATTGCGCGATTTTCAGCTGCGCTTGGGCGGCGATCCGGGGACCATGTTGGTGCGCCAAGCGGCGGTCGAAGCCCGCATCAAAGTCGCCGGTGACACGCTCAGCATCGAGTTCGAGGTACCGAGTGAGGACGCGAGCTCGGCCGAGGGCGGGCGTCGCGGCAAGGCGAGCGCCGAAGCCGTGCTCCGCGCCTGGCAGGACGGCTTGTCGCTGGTGCCGCTCGAGGGTGGTGGCTGGGCGCCGTTGCCTCGGGATTGGCTCGAGAAATTCGGCGACCGGGTCGCGGATTTGCTGGCTGCGCGTGACGCCGAAGGCCGCGTATCGCGCGTGTCGATCCCCGCGCTGTCCGCGCTGTGCGACGACCTCGATCAGCCGCGCCCGCCGTCCTTCGACAAGCTCGCGCCCTTGATTCATGGCTTCGAGAGCCTGCCAGAGGTCGAGCTCCCCAAGGATCTGACCGCGACGCTGCGCAGCTATCAGAAGGTGGGTGTGGATTGGCTGTGCTTCTTGCGCGACGCTGGGCTCGGCGCGGTATTGGCCGACGACATGGGTCTCGGCAAGACACTGCAAACGCTGTGCGCCGTCAGCGGGCGTACGTTGATCGTTTGCCCGAAGAGCGTGGTCCACAATTGGGAGGCAGAAACGCGTCGCTTTCGGCCTGCGCTTTCGCTCTCGATCTATCAAGGCCCGCGCCGCGAGCTCGACAAGCGCGCCGATCTGACCATCACGACGTACGCCATCTTGCGTCTGGATGCCGAGCGTTTGGCGGCTGAAGCCTGGGACACCGTCGTGCTCGACGAAGCCCAGGCGATCAAGAATCCGGACAGCCAAGTGTCCCGCGCAGCGTACGCCTTGAAGGCGAATTTTCCGGTCGCGCTCAGCGGCACCCCGCTCGAAAATCGACTCGAAGAGCTGTGGAGTATGTTCCACTTTTCGCATCGCGGGCTGCTCTCGGGGCGCTCGCAATTTCGCGATCGCTACAGCTTGCCCATCGAGCAGGGCAACAAGAAGAAGCTCGCTGAGCTGCGCGAGAAGACCAAGCCGTTCATTTTGCGACGCTTGAAGCGTGAGGTCGCGCCCGAGCTACCGCCGCGTACCGACATGGTGCTCGAGATCGAGCTCGACCCGGCCGAGCGCGAGCTGTACACGGCGGTGCGCGCCGCGACACACCGCGACGTGCTCGAGAAGCTGCAGCGCGGCGGCAACGTGCTGCAGGCGCTCGAGGCCCTACTGCGACTGCGACAAGCCGCGTGTCATGCCTCGCTCGTGCCCGGACAACACGCGGAGAGCTCGAGCAAGATCGAGGCGTTGCTCGAGAGCCTGGAGCAGGTGGCGGCGGAAGGTCACAAAGCGCTCGTCTTCTCACAGTGGACGAGCCTTTTGGATTTGGTCGAGCCGCATTTGGAGCGCGCGGGCCTGCGCTCGGTGCGCCTCGATGGCAGAACTCGCGACCGCGCCGCGGTGGTCAACGAATTTCAGTCGGATTCCGGCCCGCCCGTGATGCTCACCTCGCTGAAGGCAGGCGGGACCGGCCTGAATCTCACCGCGGCCGATCACGTGTTCTTGCTCGACCCATGGTGGAACCCCGCGGCCGAAGACCAAGCCGCTGATCGTGCTCACCGCATCGGGCAGGCCCGCCCCGTGCTCGTGTATCGGTTGATCGCGAAGGACACGGTCGAGGAGGGCATCTTGGCGCTGCAAGCCAAGAAGCGCGCGCTCGCCGACGCCGCGCTCGAAGGCTCCGGCGACGCCGCTGGCATCACGCGCGAAGATCTGATGGCCCTACTCGCCTGACGGTGCCCGGCCTTGGCGCGCGGTTCAGCGGTATTTTTGCCAGTGTCGCGCGCGGGGTTTGAAATGCGTCGAGCAGCGCCCACGCCCAA
>DATHOI010000716.1:0-3606 GCA_035485095.1 Polyangiaceae bacterium
CGAGCGCGTAGAACTCGCTCGTGCCCTCCCAGCCGGTGTCGGCGATCTCGAAGTTTTTGGCCGCGGCGGACAGCGCCAAAAGCAAAAAAATGAGTCCAGCGGCAGCCGAAATTCGCGCCTGTCGCAGCCGGTGTCGCGCCCCGCCCAATGGCCGATTTGCGGCCGCTGATGCTAACGAAAACGCCATCCAGGCCGTACTCTACTGGTGAAACCCAAGCTGCCCGCGCGAGCGAGCCCCGCCTGGCCACTGACACCTACCACACCGTGGGCCGAAAAGCTCAAGCTTCCCATGAACTTGACCCGCGTCCAAGCGTGGCTACAGTTTAAGAGTAGTGCCCCGGCGCAAGCCTGATAGAAAGCGAGGACTCGGCGATGCTTCCTCCGTTCATAATTGATCAGATTCGGCGGCGGGAAGAGGACATCCAGCGTCGGCAGGAGCTGGATCGACCGCGGCTAGAGTTGCCGCTCGACGTGTACCACCCCGCGCCCGAGCCGAAGCCTAGCGAAGACGACGTGAGCGAACGCGGCGTGATCATCCTCGACCTCGGCTGAGTTGAGCTAGTAAAAATCGAAGCGTGTCGACCGCGCGACCATTTGTGTCGCTTTGGGTCGAGGTCACGCAACGTGGCGCTGTGCCCCGCGCGCCAGAAAAAAAGAACGCACATCGCAGTGATTGCGACTTCCGAGACGCGCCACTAGGCTGCGCCCGCGCATGCGACCCCCGTTTCTGTTTGCGGCACTTTCGTTAGTGCTTCTGAGCTCTTGTTATTCGCCGGGCGACGGTTTGGCTCCACCACTGAACGAGGTGTATTTCCCGACTGGGCTTGCACTGGATGTCATCCCGAGCACTGACCCGAGCGTGCAGCCCGCTAAGCCGCAGCACCTGTTCGTGGCGAGCAGCGACTTCGATCTGCAGTACCGGGCTTCGTCGCTGATTTCGTACAATCTCGACACGCTCAGCGCCATCTTGCCGCAGCTTTGCAACACCAACGCCGACTGCACGCGCGCGCCGTACGTCACCTGCGACAACGTACAGAATATGCTGCCGGAGAATCCCGATCCGGAGTTCGTGCCGGGTGCGACCTACTTTTGCGTCGCGAGCCCGACTGGATCTCAGACGTTCATCAACCCGTGTCCACCGCCGGTTGCTCTGCAGCGCTCGGGCTATCAGATCCTCTATCCGGGCCATTGCACGTCCATCGATCCTCCCAGCCTCGACGCGGTTGCGCGAACGCAGAACACGCCCCTGCTCATTGCCGACGCCGTGCAGATCGGCGCGTTCGCGACGGACGTCGTGTTTCGAGTGCCGGGCTTAGACGACCAGGGCATGCCGATAGACCCGACCCAGCAACCCATTGGTCGGTTATTTCTGCCGGTTCGAGGTGACGCCACGCTGCATTGGGTCGACGTCAATGACACGGACCCCGCGCACATGGGGCAAGCCAACTACAGCAGCCGGCTGCTCGACTGCGGCGAAGCCAATACGCCGGACAACAGTTGCGACGGTGCTCACCGTATCGGTGACGACAATGACGTCGAGAGTCCGGACGGCCTCCGGCAGGAGCCCGAGCCGTTCGCGATTGCGCTGGACGACGCGGGGCAAAATATTGCCATCACCAATCAAACCACGGGCAGCATCTCCCTGTACGTGAACCATTGGACGCCGAAGAACGCGGAGCTGTCCGCGCCGCCCGAGCTCGTTTACCTTTTGGGCGGGTTGCCCACGGCACCGGTGGGACTCGTCGCGCTGCCCACGCCGAAGTTGCTCGACCAAAGCGACTACGAGCCGGGGTTTCTAGCCGTGTATGAGGACGCGCCGCAGGTGGATCTGCTGCGCGTGCACGTGGACGCGAGCTCGGACCCGTACACGGTGCGCACGCTGACACGCGCGGCGAGCACGCCGATCAACGCAAACTCCGTGGGCTCGGACTCGCGCGGTATCGTCATCGACGATTCGCAGCGCCAAGCGGACTACGCCGCTTGTTTGACGCCTGCCTGCGCATTGAATTCCGTGACGGACCGCGGGACTTGTCAATGCGGCACTTCAGCGACCTGCAAACAGGACCTGCAAAATTGCTTGCAAGCAGTGCATCAGCCGAACGTATTCGTCTCGAATCGTGCACCCGCTTCGCTCTTGGTTGGCGCATTCGCGCCGAACGTCGCATACGCCGCGGGCACGAGTGAGCTGCCCGTGTTTACGGACAGCATCCCGCTCAATGTCGGTCCTTCGCGCGTCGTGCTCGGCAAAGTAAAGGTCGTCGGCAAGACCTTTCAGGATGCCGTCGGGAGCTATGATTTGGAGCAGCGCGTATTCGTCGTTTGCTTCGATTCGCGTCGCATCTACATCTACGATCCAGCGCGCCACGTGATCGACTCGATCGTCACCACCGGTCGCGGACCCTTTGCGCTCGCGATCGACGAGCAGCGCGGGCTCGGCTATGTCGCGCATTTCACTGATTCGTATCTCGGAGTCATCAGTTTGGACCAGCGCTTCCCTCAGAACTACGCGGCGATTATCGCGAGCGTTGGTGTTCCCACGGCACCTCGGGCATCCAAGTGAAGATATTCTCTCGTCTCGCAGGCGCGCATGGCGCTCTCCCGTTGGCCTTTGGCGCAGCGTCGTTGGTGCTTGGTGCTTGTTCGCAAACTCCGATCACCGTGACCTTGCACTCCCTGCAGTCGAGCGGGAAGGTCAGCTTCGTCTGCCAGGCGGATGACGGGGCTGGTGTCGGCTTCGGCCTCAAGCTCGACGAGTGCCCGGACTACGAGGATCAACACCGCCGCATCCTGGCCTTGGTTGGGCAGACCGCGACCAACGAAGTGGCGCTGGTAGATCTACGCGCCGGCAGCGTGGTCGACTTCGATCCGTCGAGTCCCGGCTATACCTTTTTGCGTGTCGGTGCGGCGCCGGGCGCCATCGTGAGCAGCCCGGGTGGCGTGGCAAGCTTCGTGGGCGTGAGCGGGCTCCTGAAAAATGGCGTGTTCGCGCTGCCAACCAGCTGCTTCGAGCCGCCCATGGCAGGTCAGGTCGCGCGCGATCTCACCAGCTGGTCAGCTTGCGCGCTCACGTCCGCGCCGGGCGACATGACACTGCTGATCGATCCACCAACGCTTGGCGACCCCGCAAACCCAGGCCTGCGGGCTGCTTGCGGGTCGACTGCTCTGGAGGTTTCGCCGGATCCAAAACAGCAGCCAATGGGTGACGCCGGGGCCGCGGCTCCGACGGGCGATGCTGGAGAGGCTGGGGCAACCGGCGACGCCGGCGGCGTCGCGGCGGGCGTGCAACGCGAATGCCCCGCCGACCTGACGGTAGAGGGAGGCCCGCGGGGTCGACGGAAGCTCTTGGTCGCATTGCCCGAAGAGAACAAGTTGGTCCTGCTCGACGCGCAGGAGTTGCTCGATCGCGCGCCGGGAGAATTCGCCGCGTGCAACGTGGAAGCCACGTACCCCTTGCAGGCGCCGCTGCCGAGCGACACGGTGAGCTCTGTCTTGCCGGCTGACCTCATGGGCACTCCCGACCCGGCGATCTGCCCAGTGACTCAGTTCCCGGCGATCACGGCGACTGCCCCCACACCTGCCGGTATGGCCGTGTCGAACAACCAGTTG
>DATHOI010000717.1:0-3536 GCA_035485095.1 Polyangiaceae bacterium
GCACCCGGCTCGACGAACGGGAAGTAGCTCGGGCGAAAACGGACCGGCGTTGCTGGACCGTACAGGCGACGTGCAAACTCGGTGAGCACGCCTTTCAACTCTGCAAAGCTCACCCGCTCGTCCACGAGGAAGCCCTCGATCTGATGGAACATCGGGGCGTGCGTGATGTCGTCGTCGCGTCGGAACACGCTGCCGCCGCTCACGATCGCCATCGGCGGAGTGTGCGTGCTCATCTCCCGCACCTGGACGTTGCTGGTATGGGTGCGGAGCAGCACTCGGGCGTCGGGTCTCGTGCCGTCGACCTTCACCCAGAAGCTGTCCTGCATATCCGTAGCGGGATGATCCGGCGGGAACGCCAGCTTGGTGAAGTTGTTCTCCTCGAGCTCGATCTGCGGACCCCAGGCCAGCTCGAAACCGAGCGAGCGGAAGATATCCAAGATCTCGTTCATCACCTGGGTGATGGGGTGATGGTGCCCGCGCTCGGGGGCGCGACCCGGCAAGGTCAGGTCGAACGGCGGCGCGCTCAAGTCAGCGGCGCGAAGCGCGCTGGCGAGCGCGGTCAGGCGGGCCTCGAAGGCCGCCTCGACCTCGGCCCGCACTCCGTTGACTCGCTCGCCCAGCGCTCGACGCTGGTCGGGGGGAGCTTGGCCCAGCCCGCGCAAGGCCGCCGTGAGCTCGCCCTTTTTGCCGAGAATTTCGGCGCGGGCGTTGCGCAGCTCTTGCTCCGTGGCCGCCGCCTCGAACGCAGCGCGCGCCCGCGGAGCGCACGCCGCGAGGCCTGCCTCGAGGTCGAGTGTGCCGTCAGCAGAAGACACGGCGGCTTTTGGCGCCGCTTACTTGGCGGTAGCCAAGGCCGCGAGCTTGGTGAACGCGCTCGTGTCGTTCACCGCGATATCTGCGAGGATCTTGCGGTCGAGCTCGAGACCGGACTTCTTCAAGCCGGCGATCAAGCGCGAGTAGCTCGTGCCGTTGGCGCGCGCGGCTGCGTTGATGCGCGCGATCCAGAGCACGCGGAAATCACGCTTCCGCAGCTTGCGGCCGGCGTAAGCGTACTGCCACGATTTCCACAAAACCCGCATCGCTTGGCGATAGCGGTTCTTGCGACCTCCGAAAAAGCCTTCGACCTGGTCCAGCACGCGCTTGTGGCGGCGGCGGGGCGACGGACCTCGTTTGACGCGCGACATTCTAAATTCTCCTACAAATTCCTAGCTCACCCGTAGGGGAGCATGATCTTGACTCGGTGCTCCATGGCCGAATCGACCATGTCGTTGTCGCGGAGACGACGGCGGCGCTTGCGCGACTTTCCGATGAGCCCGTGCTGCGCATTGCCCTTGGGGCGACGAACGCGACCGCTTCCGGTCACTTTGAAGCGCTTGGCGGCAGCGCGATTGGTCTTCATCTTCGGCATGGGAATTCGACTCCGAGAGCGAAGCGCGCCGTAACAGGGCGCCTCGCGAGGCCGGCATGCGGAAGGACCGCAAAAAGGGGCCGGGGGGCGGTCTTATGAACGAAGCTTGTCAGGTCGTCAAGCTCTCGTTCTTCCTGTCGTTCTTCGGGCGTTTCGTCGAGGCGCGTGGACCGCGGACGCGCGCGGTTTGAGCCGGAAATAACCCGCGGAAGCGGAACGCGAAGCTCGACAGCTCGCTGGGGTGAGCCGCCTAGAGCGGGCTGCCCCCCCGTTCAGCGCCGCTCCCGCGGGCTTGATGCGAAGGAGAGGCCGGGAGCGCGACGCCGAAGGCTGGGTCGGGCTGGGACGTGCATCGCGACCATCAAAAAGACAGGCTCGCGTGCCTCGGGTGGGCTCGGGGTGCAGGCGCAGTCGCCCGCTTTGCTTGTGCCCTGGCAGCCCAAAAAGGACTTCGAGGGGCTTGCACCGAGATAGTTGTGGTTTTACAATAGTTGTAAATGAACAAGTATCTGGTGTCTGCGGATCCGCCGTCGACGCGCCCTTACCTGGTGCTCGCGACGTGTTGTCTCAGTCTGCTGCTGGTCACGATGGACGTCACCATCGTCAATGTCGCTCTCCCGGCGATTCGCCAGGATTTGCGCGCGTCCGTCTCCGGGCTGCAGTGGTCGATCGACGGATATACCGTCGTTGTCGCGTGCTTCCTGATGTTCGCCGGCTCGATGGGCGACCGTTACGGTCGACGGCGCACGTTTCAGCTCGGGCTCACGCTGTTCAGCGCCGGGTCGCTCTTGTGTAGCCTCGCGCCGTCGACCGCAACGCTGGTCGCTTTCCGCGTTCTGCAAGCGCTCGGCGGGGCGATGCTCAACCCGGTGGCGATGTCGATCATCGTGAACACGTTCACCGAACCGCGCGAACGCGCGCGCGCGATCGGCGTGTGGGGCGCGGTCTTTGGCGTTTCGATGGCGATTGGGCCGCTCGTCGGAGGCTTTCTCACGCAGCACGTGGGGTGGCGCTCGATCTTTTGGATCAACGTCCCGATCGGGCTGGCCGCGCTCGCGCTGGCGGCCCGTTTCGTGCCTGAGTCGCGCGCCGAGCGCTCCCGGCGCGTCGATCCGGTGGGCCAACTGCTGATCGTGATCGCGCTGGCGTCGCTCACGTCCGGAGTCATCGACGGACGACACCTCGGGTGGTCGTCGCCATTCATCGTGCTCACCTTCGCGCTCGCAGCCGCGGCCGTCGCGCTGCTCATCCCGTACGAGAGGCGACGCGTCGAGCCGCTGTTGGACTTGCGATTTTTCAAGAGCCTGCCATTCGCGGGTGCGACGCTGACCGCCGTCATCGCGTTTGCGAGCTTCAGCGGCTTTCTCTTTCTGAACTCGCTCTACCTCCAAGAGGCGCGCGGGCTTGCCCCCGCGGCAGCGGGCCTGTGCACCCTGCCCATCGCCGTGGCGTTGACCATCTGCTCGCCGATCTCGGGGCGGCTCGTGGGGTCTGGCCGCGTCCGCTTCCCACTCGTCGTTGCGGGAGGCGCGATCGCATTAGCAGCGCTCCTTTTGGTGGACTTGGAGCCGGACACGTCGCTCTCGCAACTCGTTTTGGCGTACGGGATCTTCGGCGTTGGGCTCGGCATGGTGAACGCGCCGATCACGTACACCGCCGTCTCCGGCATGCCGCGCGCGCAGGCCGGGGTTGCCGCTGCAACGGCGTCGACGAGCCGTCAAGTCGGGGCGTCGCTGGGCGTTGCCATCGCCGGCACACTGGCGGGCGGTGGCATCAGCGTGGCCCACAGCGCGACATTCGCGGCTTCGACGCACCCCGTCTTCTGGCTCACCGTGGGTTACGGCTGCGCCATCATGGTTCTTGGCGTGTTGTCGACGGGCGCGTGGGCCAAGGCGAGCGCAGCGCGTGTCGCGCCACTGCTCGACGAGGCGAAGCATGCGGACGGCGCGGCGAGCACTGCGACCCTCGTCGCCGGGATCGAATGACGCGGGGTTCCATGACTAGAGAGCAGAGCGAGATCGATCGGGTGTGGCATCAGATCGTGGCAATGGTCATGGACACCCGCGGGGATTGGCGCCGAAAGGTGACGGAAGCGACGGGGCTGCCGTTCACACGCTTTCGCGCGTTG
>DATHOI010000718.1:0-6874 GCA_035485095.1 Polyangiaceae bacterium
ACATCGCGATGGTCGTGCCCCGCGATTGGAAAGGTGATCTCATTCGCGGTCTTCGCTTCGAGGCTCGCGACAGCGACCGCTCGTTGCGCGTGATCCCACTCCCGGTGGCTTTCTCCGGCAAAGGGTCGCTGTTCTTTTACCGTTCGTCGCTGCGTCGCGCGTTGGCCGACTGGGAGCCAGAGCTGGTCTTCTTGGACGAAGAGCCATGGAGCTTGGCCGCGCTGCAAACATTCCTAGAGTTTCCACGGGCAAAAATCGTATTCTTCACCAAGGAGAATTTGCCGAAGAGCATTCCCTGGCCCTTCTCGAGCCTAGAGCAGTGGGTCTACCGTCGCGCCGCCGGCGCCTTCGTGGTTTCGGACGAAGTCGAGCAAGTGCTGCGCGGCAAGGGCTATCGAGGCGGCGTGCAGCAGCTCCACCATTCCTACGATCCCGAGCTCTTCAAGGCGCGCCCAGAGAGCGAGAGGCTGCGCATCAAGGACGAGTTCGGCATTCCCCGCAATACCCTGGTGATTGGCTATTTCGGTCGGCTGACGGCCGAAAAAGGTCTGCCCGATCTCACGGACGCGTTGCAGCGCTTGTCGCAAGAGCTGGACCTTGCACCGTGGTTTTTCAGCTGCGTCGGCAACGGGCCTGCGGAGGCGCAGACCCAACAAGCGCTTGCTTCGTTGCCGAGCGCTCGCTATCGCATGCTCGGCGCACAGGGCCACGACAGCGTCGGAAGGTTGCTTGCAGCTGTCGACATTCTGGTGCTGCCATCGCGCACGACGCGCCGCTGGAAGGAGCAGTTCGGGCGCATTCTGGTGGAGGCGATGGCGTGCGGCGCCGCGGTAGTCGGCTCCGACTCCGGTGAGATCCCGCACCTAATTGCGCGCTCCGGCGGCGGGCTCGTCTTTCGCGAAGGGCGCGCGGACGAGCTCGCGGGCTGCCTGGTTCGGTTACTGAGGGATCCCGCGCTGCTCGAAAAGCACCGAGCCCAAGGTCACCGTTACGTCGAGCAGACGCTCACGCATGCGACCGTGGCGCGCGTACTCGCCGAAAAACTACAGGCCAGCGTCGCCGCGTCTTAGGAAGTGGTAACGTTCTCGCGCACCTGGAGCCCCCCTGTCTCGCATTGCGGTCATTGCTGATTTCCTCGAGGAAAAGTGGCCGAGCATGGACCTCGTGGCCGAGCAGCTCACGACGCATCTCTCTCGACTCGAGAATGTCGAAGGTGTGCTGATTCGTCCCCCTCTGAGAACGACTCGACATAGCCGACCCGCGAGCGCCCTCGAACGCGCTCTCGGTCGCTTCGCACAGCTCCCCGTCGAGCTGGCTGCGACGCGGTTCACGGCTGACTACTTCCACATCGCGGACCACAGCTACGCCCATTTGGCGCTGCTCTTTCCGCGCGCTCGCACGGGCGTGTACTGCCACGACATCGACGCCTTTCGGGCGCTGCTGCCCGGCTCAGACGCGCCGCGATCTCGCGTTCTTCTGTCACGGCTCCTGCTGCACGGACTGCGTCACGCCCGGGTGGTTTTTCACAACACATTGACGGTGCGGGAAGAGATTCTACGTCATGACCTCGTGCCTGCCTCACGACTCGTTCACGCGCCCTTGGGTGTCGCCGCAGAATTTCTGAGTGTGCCTACGCGCAGTGCGTCGACGCGGCCGTACGTGCTGCACGTCGGCTCGTGCATTCCGCGCAAGAACATCGAGCTCTTGCTGCGGATATTTGCCGCCGCCCGAGAGCGCGATCCAGGGCTCGAGCTCGTGCAGGTCGGCGGCCTTTGGACGGACGCGCAGCGCGCCTATCTCGAGCGTCACCAACTCGGTCCGCACGTCCTACAAAAGAGAGGTATCTCGCGCGACGAGCTGGCGAGCCTATACGCCGCAGCCACAGTCGTACTCGTGCCGAGCCTGGCCGAAGGATTTGGTCTGCCAATCATCGAAGCGTTGGCGTGCGGCGCACCCGTAATCGCAAGCGACATCCCGGTACTGCGAGAGGTCGGGTTGGGAGGGGTCCGCTTCTGTTCGCTGAGCGACACTAGCGATTGGACGCGCGCAATCGAAGAGATCCGTAGCCAGGGCACCCGAGCGAGCGCCGACGCGCGCGAGCGCGTCCGCGCCCGCTACACATGGCATGCTCATGCGGAGATTATCGCCAATCAATACAGCCGCGTCGGTCGAGCGCGCGCGTAACCGCACGATCAGTGATTTGCCCTGTAACCGTTCTTCGGGCCGGTGAGAGCCTCCTGCTCCAGACTTCGAACTAAGTCGCCGATGGGGGCAGCAACCGAAGCTTGCTCAACCATGTTGTAAGGCGCGGCCCGAGCGGTAGGTCAACGTAAAGCGGCTTCATCCAGAAGAGATACGCAAGTCCGAATGCGCCGCATGCAACGACGAGGAGCGCAAAAGGCATCGCAGGGCTGCAACGCCCCAGCACAAAGGCCACTAAGGCCAACGGGGCGAAACGACGAAGCCACGGCCAGTAAACTAGCGTCAGCACTTCAGTTGCCCTCAGTCCCGTCTTGGCGCCGACCAAATGCAGCCCCACGGGCAGAGTGGTGAGTGCACCGCTCAAGAATGTTGCCGCAGCAATGCCGATGGGGCCGACGCGTCGGCTTAGAAAAGACGCCAATAGGACGTGAAGTAGACCATTGACGACGAACGCGGCGCCGACGCTCATGCGCCTGCCGAAGACGACGGCAATGCACGTTAGCCCATGCACCGCCGTCATGAGCACGGCGTTCGCGGCCAAGAGTGCATTGAGCGGCGCGCCCAAGAACAGATCGGGGCCTACCCAGACGCGGATGAAGCCGGCATTGGACGCGAGTACGGCGCTGGCAACCGCACCTGCAAGAATCAAGTTGAGCCGCAAGAACGCGAGCACCACCTCCCGAACGCGATCCCGGGTTGTTTCGGCGGCGAGCTGCGCCAAGCCAACTAGCGCAGCGTCGGGCAGGATCCAGCCAAACTGAGTTAGCGTCATCGGCAGTCGGCTGGTAAGCACGAAGCCAGCCAGTGCCGCGCGCAACCCGGCGTTCGATAAAATTACGGGATCCGCAGCCGCGGCCAATTGGAAGCCAACGGAGCCAAGCCAGGTTCCCAGTCCATCGGCAGCGAGAGAGCCCATCAGCCGCCGGGCAGGAACCGGCCAGCCGCGCACTAGCCAGCGAAACGAGATGTTTGCGCGGAGTAGCGAGGCGACTGCGGTCAAAACGGGCGGAAGCGCTACGCCGACGGCTAGCGAGTAAAGGCCAAATCCCCGCCAAGCGAGCACGAATGTCAAAAACGACGACTCGACGGCCTCCACCAGACCCAGCATCCCGAGGAACGCCGCGTCTTGAAGCCCTGTAAGAAGCGCTGTGAATAGACGCAGCGGAAAGGTACACGCGGTCAGAATGACAACGGCAAAAACAGGTCCGCGCAGCACACCTTGATCGTGCGGCGAAATGTGAAGTACCGAGGGATAGAAGTGCCAAAGCAGGAGCGCAATGCCGACGTAGGCAAGCCCGGTGAGGCAGGCGAACGGCAGCCCGGCGGATAGAGCAGCTCGAATGCGATCAGGGTCCTTCTTCCCGTCCGCATCGGCGACGACCCACGGCAGAATTCGGGTCACGCCCAAATCTGCCAAGCCCGCATAAGAGAGCAACGAGCCGCTTGCCGCCCAAAGCCCCCACGTGTCCCTGCCCAAAACATGGAGCACCGTGCGCGTAACAATGAGACCGAGGAGCATCCCAATGGTCGACTGTCCATAGCCGAAGAGGGCAGTAAGGATGGCGTTGCGACGTCGTGCCACGGAGTCCTAACAGCCCGCGAGCTCGTTAACCCGTCGCGGACTTGCAAACGAGGAATCGCCGACGGTTCCTTGCGCAACGCGAGCCATCGGAACGACCGCCTCCCGATCGGGATCCGCAAGCCATCTCAAATTCGCCAGCTGGGCGGCAGATTTCGCATCACTTCGATGTTCTCGAACACGGTCGGCTTACGTGGTCCGACCGCCCTAGCCCAGGCTGCCATCCGCGCCAGTCCCTGCTTCAAATCATGTTGGGCCCGATAGTCGAAAACGCGTTCGACTTTTGCGTGATCGGCCACAGCATGCAGAACCTCTTTGCGTGCTTCCAGATGCTTGGTTTCGCACGGCCTGCCCATCGCCTCGGCCACCTGCGATGCGAGCTCATTCAGCGTGGTAGGGGTGTCGGCTCCCACGTTGAAGATCTGGCCGTAGGACTGCGGGACATCAGGCGCTCGCGCGATGATCGGCGCCACATCGGCGATATAGCTGAACGCGCGGCTTTGCGTGCCATCCCCAAAAATCGTCATCGGCTGCCCGCTCATGAGCTGGTTCATGAAGATCCCAATCACGTTACGGTAGCGATCGCCGATGTGCTGCCGCTCGCCGTAGACGTTGTGTGGACGGAAAATGACGTAGTTCATGCCAAACATGTGGTGTGCCGCTGCGAGATCGAGCTCCACGCTGTACTTGGCGACGCCGTACGGGTCTTCCGGAGCTGGGACCAGCGACTCGGTCATCGGAGTTTGGTTGGCCCCATAGACGGCGATGGAGCTCGTGAAGACGAAGCACCTGACTTCTGCATTTATCGATTCGTTCAGAACGTTCATCGAGCCAACGACGTTGTTCTCGTAGTTGAATGCGCGGATGAAATGACTCAGCCCCTCCGCGGCATAGGCAGCGAGATGGTAAACTGTATCGATCTTATGCTCGAGGAAGATGCGGCGTAGTAAGGGCTTATCGAGGATGCTGCCCTGATGAAAAATGGCGCCCTTCGGAACATTGTCAACGAACCCGCCCGAGAGATCGTCCAGCGCAACTACTTCGGTACCACCGGCCAGTAAGTGCTCGGCCACGTGCGAGCCGATGAACCCGGCCGCGCCGGTCACAAATGCTGTCATTTATCGTCCTCCTGACCGCTCAGCGCGGAGCAAACCGAACCTAGCGCTCGCGATCGAATCGCTCGCGCACTTCCTCAGTCCAACGGCGTGTTTCCCGGTCGGCGCGAGCGCCTCCGAGGTCATCCTTGAGGTATTCCAGTTCATTGGAACAATCGAACGATCCGCTGTTAGCGCGGGAGCGACTGCGGAAACACGCTCATCGGGCGTCATGATCGACACGCCTTCTAGCACACCTCGAGCGACTTCCGGTGGCGGCCGGGGCAGCCGCCCATCTTTAGCGACCAAGCACGACGCGCTACAGTGAGCCGCTCACCATTGACGACCTCGAGTCGAACCGAAGCCGCGCAGCAACACGAGAAATTGCGCGAGCTCAAGAGTTCCGTGCGTGTTCGCCCGGGCCTCGGGGTTCGACGCTTGGAAAACTGTCACGCTATTCCGGACGCCAAACGCCGAGCTCGAGCATTCGTTGACGGACGTTTGGCGCGCTCCCCGGCGAAGACGCCTCATCCCGGCCGTAGCCGAGCCGTCGTAGAGCACCCAGGATTACTCCCGTGCTTTCTTCGACTGTCTCTCGATTGGTGTGCAGCGTGATCTCGGGATGCTCTGGGCACTCATAGGGATCGTCGACCCCCGTAAAACCTTGGAGCGTGCCCGCTCGGGCTTTGCTGTACATCCCCTTGACGTCGCGCCGCTCACACTCGGAGATCGGGCAATCGACGTGAACCTCTACGAAGCGCCCAATGGTTGCGCGGACCTCGTCCCTCGTGGCCCGATAGGGGCTCACCAGGGACACAACGACGGCTACACCGTTGCGCGACAGCAGATTTGCGACGAACCCTACCCGGCGAACGTTGCGATCGCGGTCCTCGCGAGTGAAGCCGAGTCCCTGGGACAAATTCTGTCGAACCACGTCACCATCGAGGACTTCGACCAGACGCCCCTGGTTGAGCAACCGTTCTGCCAGCAGCTTGGCTACGCTCGATTTGCCCGAACACGGCAGGCCCGTCAGCCAGACAGTGAAACCAGTGTCGAACGACATCCCTTCCGTTTTAACACCCGCGAGCCACGTCTCCAAAAGGATAAAAATACAATGAGACTCGTTCGCTCCGGTAGGCCGTCTGGCCGGCCCGCTGCCCACGCGCGCTCTCGGGGAGCCGGATGGCGCCATCCGGTTGCCCTATGTTCGGCCACTTTGGGTTGCCCAAACTTGTTCGATACCCGACACTGGCACTACCGCTCGAGCGCCCGACGACTCCGCCGCATTCGGGGGAAACGGCGTATGTCGCAGGACTATTGAATGACTCAGCAGCCGCGGTTCCCGGACTTCTTCATTCTCGGCGCAGCTAAATCAGGCACGACTTCGCTTCAAGCGTGGCTCGCTCAG
The DNA here is from genome assembly GCA_035485095.1 of Polyangiaceae bacterium. Taxonomy (GTDB): domain Bacteria; phylum Myxococcota_A; class Polyangia; order Polyangiales; family Polyangiaceae; genus PMG-095. Next base: position 6,284 of record DATHOI010000718.1, read on the forward strand.
CACAGCGAAATCGCGATGTCGGAGCCGAAGGAACCATTCTATTTCGAGGCAGAATACGATCGCGGCGTCGCGTTCTATTGGCACCGCTACTTCAGTCACTGGGACGGGGAACGACTGGTGGGTGAGGCTCGGCACAGGAATCTGTACTTGCCGTACGTTCCAGAACGAATTAGCGCGAGCGCACCCGATGCGCGTCTCGTAGTGATTCTGCGCGACCCCGTGCGGCGGGCGATGTCGCATTGGTGGCATTGGTTCGCGAGAGGTCGCGAGGATTTGTACTTCGAAGAGGCGCTCGAGCAAGACATGGCCCGGATTGCGACGGCCAATGAGATCTCGACGCCCGCACAAATTGCATTCTATGCGGCACAACTGGGAGCCGACGGCAGAGGGCCTCACCGGACCTATTTGGATACTGGCTACTACGCCATCCAGTTGCGACGCTACTTCGAGCTCTTCCCACGGGACAGATTCAAGATCATGATTCTCGAAGAAGTAGTCGAGAATCCGCAGCAGCATTGCGCGGATCTATTCGAATTCCTACATGTGAATCCCGCAGGAGCGGCAGCCATCGACTATAATGTGGCTAACCGT
>DATHOI010000719.1:0-8205 GCA_035485095.1 Polyangiaceae bacterium
CGGACCGACGACCATGACCAGTCGGTCGGGCTGACCGAGCAGGGCTTGGCTGCGTGGCGCGGCCGGCATGGTCACGGCTTTATCGAAGGGCGCGGCCTCGACGACCGTGTCGTCGATCACCTGCAGCCGGTAGTCGCCGAGCTGCACCAAGTCTCCGTGCACGATCTCGTGCTGGTCGCTCACGCGCTGCCCGTTCACGTAGCAACCGTTGTAGCTACTGAGGTCGAAGAGCACCCAGCGTTCACCCGGCTTCGTCAGACGCGCGTGACGGCGCGAGATGTTGCGCTCGGTGAGGCGGACGGTGTTCTCTTCCGCGCGGCCAATCGAGTAGTCATCACGGACGAGGTGGACGACCGTCTTGCTTGCTTGGTCGTCCTCGATCGTCAGCTTCCACATCGGTGCGCCCAACAGGCCCGCGCGCATTTGTTTCGTGCTCGAAACGGCATGACACGCGAAAGGCTCCGGCAAATTTGTCATGGTTCTCTGCGGGTTTAAAGCCCTTTGCCCGCGGGCGGACGCTTTCAGCGTGGAAACGCCGCGCCCACGCCAGATTGGCCCGCTGAAATGGGCCCAAAATCGGGCGGGGCCCCGTCAAACGGCCGCAAACAGCGCGTCGTGAACCGCCGGCCGGGCGGCGCGAATTCGCGTGTTCTCGCGGCTCGGGCACACCCGATTCGTGAGCAAGACCAGCACGCGATCGGCATCGGGGTCGCACCATAGACTCGTGCCCGTGAACCCGAGGTGACCAAAGCTGCGCGGACCGGCCAACGACCCCGCAGACGATCCGACTTCGGACTTGCCGTCGAAGCCCGCGCGCAACGTGCCGCCCGGCCGCTCGCGTAGGAGTGGAGCGAGACACTGCGGGCTGAGCCAAGTCTCCGAACGACCGTGCAGGGCATCGAGCAAGGCAGCGCCGAAGCGCGCCACGCTCTCTCCCGTGCCAAACAGCCCGGCGTGGCCCGACAGCGCGTGGCCGCTGAGCGCCCAGGCGTTTTCATCATGCACGATGCCGCGCAGCTGACCGCCGCGAAACGGCACGGTCTCGGTGGCCGCGCAGCGCGCCATGAAATCCGCGTGACGCGCTCGCAAGAGCCGGGCGGAGCCGACGCTCAAATCAAGTGGTTCGCACACCTCGCGATGGACGATTCGATCGAGCGGTAGTCGTTCCAGACGTTCGAGCGCAACACCAACGAGCGCATAACCAAGGTCGCTGTACACGGGCGGGTAACCCTCGCCGAACGCGGCGGTAGTGCACTCGGGGCGCCGCGCGTGTAGCGCCTCCATGACAGCAGCGCGCCGCTCGAAGGGCGCCTCGTCGAGCAATGGGGCAAACAGCGTGCGGTGAGCGTCGAGCCCGGCGCGGTGTGCGAGGAGCAGCTCGATCGATTGCGCGCCAGTCGCCGTATCGCGCGCCTCCGTCACGAGCTGCCCGAGCGGAGTTGCCAGGGTGAGCCGTCCCCGACGCGCCAAGCGTGCAACCGTGGTCGCCAAGAATGGCTTAGTGACCGAGGCCAGGTCGAAGAAGGAATCGGGCCCAGCGAGAAACTTACCCGGCTCGGACGCTGCTCCGGAGGCTATTTCCAAGCCGGCTCCGCCGCGCCAGGTTGTGGCCACCACCGCGGCAGGGGCCGCAGCCGGCGCGATGACGAATTCACGTGCAATTTCATCTAGGCGGGAATTCGGCATGATTGGCTACAGCTTGAGCTTCGGAAATGAAGCTTTTTGACCATCTGGGAGCTGCACCGCTATTCTGAAGGTGCCGTAGAAGGATTGGAAGGCGAGAAGCGATGGCCGAGTTTACCTGGGAAGCCCGTGGCCGGACCGGTGAAGTCCGCAAGGGCGTCATGGAGGCCGAGAACGAAGAGGCGGTAAACAACCGTCTGCGGCAACAACAGCTCGCGCCGGTCAAGGTCAAGAAGAAGAGTCGCCTCAGCGAGCTCAAGTTCGGCGGCGGTAGCGTCAACACCAAGGACCTCGTCACTTTCACCCGCCTTTTCGCGACGATGATCGACGCTGGCTTGCCGCTCGTGCAGTGCCTGGAGATCTTGGGCTCGCAGCAAGCCAATCCTGCGTTTGCCACCGTGCTGAAGGATGTCCGCGGTGCGGTCGAGCAGGGCGCCACTTTCAGTGAAGCGTTGCAGCGCCACCCTAAGGTGTTCGACGACCTATTCACCAACTTGGTTCACGCTGGCGAGGTGGGCGGCATCTTGGACAGCATCATGAGTCGCCTCTCGATCTATCTCGAGAAGCGCCAGAAGCTGATCCGGCAGGTGCGCGGCGCGCTCGTCTATCCGTCCATCGTCGTGGTCATCGCGGCGGGCGTGATGACCGCGCTGCTCACGTTCGTGATTCCGGCCTTCGAGGGCATGTTCAAGGATTTCGGCGGCGGCAAGGCGAGTCTGCCTTGGCTGACTCAGGTCATGGTCGCCATCTCCCACAATTTCGTGAGCTATTTCCCGTTCATCGTGGTTGCCGTGGTGGCATTGGTCGTCGGCTTCGGGTACGTGAATCGCACCCCGCGCGGCAAGCAAATCATCCACAAGACGCAGCTCAGCGTGCCGATCATCGGCCCGACGCTGCGCAAGATCGCGGTCGCCCGCTTCACGCGCACGCTCGGAACGTTATTGCAGTCGGGCGTGCCGATTCTCGACGCGCTCGAGATCTGCGCGGTGACCTCGGGCAATGTCGTGATCGAAGCGGCGGTGATGCACGTGCGCCAGAGCATCAGCGAAGGCAAAAACATGGCCGAGCCGCTGACCGAGACGAAGGTCTTCCCGGACATGGTCGTGCAGATGATCGCTGTCGGCGAGCAGACCGGCGCGCTCGATCAGATGCTCAACAAAATCGCTGATTTTTACGAGGAAGAGACGGACGTCGCTGTTGCGGCTCTGACCAGCGCCCTGGAACCGATCATGATGGTTGGCGTCGGCGGAATGGTGGGTGTCGTGCTGATCGCCATGTATCTGCCCATCTTCTCGCTCGCCGGCAACATTCACGCCGACTGAGCGGGCGGCGCGCAGGGAGCCCGATGCGCGTCAAGCTTGGTATCCCCGACATGCTCGGCGCGGCTCCGCTTGCGCGGCGTCTGGCTGCGCTCACGGGCGCGCGCTTGGTGCTCCTTTCGTTGTCGTTCGTGCTGGTCGGGGCGTTCTACTTGCGCGGCAAGTTCGGGCTCAGCTCCTTCACCCTGCGCGTCGGGTTGGAGGCGTTCGGGTTGTCCTTCGGTCTGACCGGCGTGTACGCGATGTTGCTGCGCCGCGGGCGCCACATGGAGCGCCTGGCCGAGGCACAACTGATCCTCGATCAGCTGATCTGGACGGTCGTGGCCTACTTGACCGGCGGCGCGTCGAGCGGCGCTACTTCTTTCTACGGGTTGTCGTGCTTGGTCGGCGCGAGCCTCATGGGCCTGCGTGGCGCAGCGCTCGCCGCTCTCTCCGGAGCCGTGTCCTACGGTGCTCTGGTGTTCGCGCTCCAGCATGGGCTCCTGGCCCCGCCACCGGACCAGCCATCGTCGATCTATCGGCTGTCCCCGGACGAGCTGACGTTCTACGTGTTGATCAATCTGCTCGTGCTGATCGTGGTCGCGCTATTGGCGGGCACGCTCGCCGATCGTCTGCGTTGGACAGGCGGCGAGTTAGCGGCTGCGACCGAGCGCGCCGATCAGGCGGAGCGCATGGCCGGGCTAGGGCGCTTGGCCGCGGGGCTAGCCCACGAGATTCGGAATCCACTCGGGTCCATTGCAGGCTCGATCCAATTGCTTCGCACCGCGCACGGCCTGTCGGACGAGGATCAGCGGCTGTGCGACATCATTCAGCGCGAGACGGGGCGCTTGAACGATCTCGTGACGGACATGGTCGACTTGTCCAAGCCCAAGAAGCCAATTTTGGCGAGCGTCGATGCGGCGCGCGTCGCGCGCGAAGTCGTGGCGCTCACCGCGAAAAGCGGTCGCGCGGTCTCCGACGTGGAGGTCTCCTACTCTGGCGTCGAGCTGGCACAAGTGTGGGCGGACGGCGCGCAGCTCAGGCAATTGATCTGGAACCTGGTGCGCAACGCGGTTCAGGCCAGCAGTCCCGGTGAGGGGGTCGAGGTGGCGGTCGAGATCTCTGCTGGGCACACTTGGCTGCGCGTCTCGGACCGTGGGGTCGGCATCGACGATGCCGCGCGCGAGCGCTTGTTCGACGCATTCTTCACGACGCGCTCGCAGGGCACGGGCATGGGCTTGGCGGTGGTGAAGCGTATCGCCGACGAGCACGGTTTTTCCATTTTGGTCGAGAGCAGTCGCGGTCGAGGCGCAACGTTCCGAGTCGATCTCGGCGTTCAACGTCCGTCGTTGCAGGCGCCCTCGGCGGCGTACGGATAATCGCTGTGAACGTTCGGACCCGTGCCGCGCCTGCCACAGCGGGGCGTTCGGAACGTGGCGGAGTGCCTTTCGGGCTTCAGTCGCAGCGCCGATTTTCGCGTGAATACCGCGGCTTAGCGAGGTAATGCGTGATCGGTGAAGCTTTGGCACCCCCCTTGCGTATAACTGCTCGAGACCCCACATCACCAAGGCTACCTTCGAGATTGCCATGACCTTCATCCGACGAAAAACCCCGCTCTTTGCTGCTCTGGCGTTTGCCATGTCGCTCTCGCTCCCTGCGTTTGCTGCAGAGGCGGAGAACTTCGTGAAGGACAAGCAGACCGAGCTCAGCGCGTTGGTCAGCAAGAGCAAGTCGGCGGAAGACGAGAAGCGCCTCGATACGGCGTTCGACGCCGTGCTCGACTACAAGAATCTGGCGATGGCTACGCTGAAAGACTCGTGGGACACGCTCACGCCCGCCCAGCGCGATGACTTCACCAACGTGTTGAAGGATCTTGTGCGGAACGCCTACCGCCGAAACCTGAAGAAGACGCTCGGTTACAACGTCGACTACAAGGGCGAATCGGATTCGGAGGCCGGCAAGCTCGTGAAGACGGTCGCGCACAACACCAAGAACAGCCGCGAAGAGCCGGTTAGCGTCGACTACGTCGTGCACCAGGTCGATGGCAAATGGCTGATTTACGACATCGTCACCGAGGGCTCGAGCCTGATTCGGAATTATCACAACCAGTTTCGGCGCGTGATTCAGAAGCACGGCTTCGATGAGCTGCTCAAGCGCATGAAGGCCAAGCGCGATCACGGCGGAGACGTGGACTGAGCTGAGCACCGCCAAAGGGTGGTGGTGCAGGTCTGGCCCAGCTATTTCTGGGCTGCTGCACGGTGGTTCAGCCTTCTTTTTGGCGTTCACTCGCGTATTTTCGCGTGAAATTCCCGCGCGCTCGCGGCTGGCTGGTACGATCCGAGGACTTTGGGTCTGTCCGGGCATCCTTCCAGCGCTCCGCCATTGGAGCTGCCACCACCTTCGCCCGAGCCGAGCGGTGAAGGCGCGCTCGCTCTGGGTGAGGATCAACGCGTCCCCCTGCGTTTGACGGTGACCCGTGGGGTACTCGGTATGGAGCTGTACGAGCCGATCGAGATTGGCCCGCTCGACGTGACGCGCCTCTCGCTCACGCTTCCGAACCTCAAGTTTCCGCTCGATTTGAGCGGCGGGGTGCCGCGCTTTCGGCATCGGCGCGGCGAGCTCGAGCACGTCGCGTTGGGCTCGAGCTTCACGCGTTTGGCGGCGTTCTTCGAGCGGCGAATGGGCGATGTCCTAGGCGAGCTGGTGAGACCGGTATCGGTCTTCGCGCGGTCGCAGGGCATCGGCGTAGGGCTGGTTGGCGCACACAGCGCGCTCGCGTTCGACTTGCTTTGGGTTCCCGACGATCGTCACGCCCGGTTCGTGGTCAGCGACGCTCGCGGCGTGGGTCTGACGGGGCCCGCTCTCGGTTTCGCGTTGCGCGCGCTGGACGCCGTGTTCAGCGGGATCGGGACTCGCCGCGGGCGGGTGGTTTCGATCGACGATGCCGGCGCGCAGCTCGGGCGCTTGCTGCTGCCCGCCGTCGGCGCGCGCGCGCCATCGGGTCAGCGTGTGCGTTTCGGGTCTCTCGGCTCGTCGGGCGACGATGCGCATGTCGAGCTCGACGCCACGTTCGGTCCAGCCGAGCTGTCACCGGACGGAGCCCGTGCGCTCGAGCTCGCCGCGCTCGTACGCACGGCCGACGACGCTTTGTCGCGCGGTGCCATGGACGACGCGCGTGCCGCATATTTGGCTGCGCTCGAGCATGCGCCGCGGCATCCTGGGCTCGTGCGCCTGATCGCGGAGCTCGATCTTCAGGTGGCAGAACGCGCGGAGGCGGCGCTCGGTATGGTGGTCGAGTGCATGCCCGCAACCGCCGCTGGCTTGATCGGCGCTGAGTTGCTCTGGCGACTCGACGACTTTGGCGGTGCACGTCAAGCGCTGTCGGAAGCCGTGCAGGCTGAGGTCTTCGCGCCGCTCGCCGCGCTGCTCTGGTGCCGCTTGGCGGAGCGCGACCCCGCGCCGATAGAGTGCCGAGCCGCGCTCGATCGCGCGGTGGCGCTGGCGCCGGGGCTCGAGCTACCGCGCGCTCGCCGTTTCGCGAGCCGCCTGGCACGCGGTGATAGTGATGGAGCGCTAGCCGACGCCGAACATCTGGAGGCGATGACGCGCGGTGCCCGCGGCAAGCATGACAAGAATTTGCGCTCGGCACGCGCCTTCTTCAGCGCGGGCTTCGTGCGCGAAGCACGCCGTTGTTTCGAGCGCGCGCTGCGCTATGTGCCGGACGACGCGCGCGCCACGGCCGGACTGGCGCGCGCGCTCCTCGAGGCCGGGTTGCGTGAGCGCGCCGCAGCGCTGCTGGCGCGGGCGGTGAGTCTGTCGGAGCGCAGCGGCCAGCCCGATGCGGACGCGCTGATCGATCTCGCGCTCGTGCTCGCCTCCGATCTCAAGGATTTGCCGCAAGCGATCGCTCGAGTTCGGCAAGTCTCGGCTGCTTCGGGCCGTCACGTCGAAGCGCGCCGTTTGGAGGCGCGTTGGCGCGCTGATTTAGGCGACATTGCCGGTGCTTCGCTGGTCTACGGTCGCATGCGCGAAGCCATCGAATTGGCTTCGGATACGCCGTCGAACGCGGCGCGCTACTTGCTCGAGGCCGCTGAGTTCGAGCACACCGCGGAGCGCGACGTGTTCGCCGCTGAGCGGCACTTGGCCGTCGCGGTTCGAGTCGCGCCCCAAGCTACGCTGATCCTAGACAGGTACCGTGCGGTCGCGGCGGAGTGCGCGGAGCTGTTGCGTCAGCGCAAACGCGGCGGTTGAGCTCACGCAAATAAGCCGTGCCACGCGCGCTCCAGCTTCGGCGCGTCGGCAAGCGGTAGCACGGTCGTCAAGCGCAGGGGCGAGACGGAGGTTTTCAGCGCCGACAGTGGCAAACAGGCCAGCGCGCGCGCCAGGGTTTCTGGCCTTCGGCAAATCCCCACGGCGACCGCGCTCACGGCCGCTACGTCCGAGCGAAGCTGCTCGGCGCCTGCCTCGAGCAGCAGCGCTTTCTTGCTTTGGAAATCCGGCACGCTCGTCAGGGAAAGCAGAAGTGAGATGCGCTGCTCGAACCAGGCGTCGCGCACCGGCACGCCCGTCCGCTCGAGAGCGGCGAGCAATGGCTCCCGTGCCGTGAGTGGCGCGTCGACCCAGGCGAGCTTGTCGTCCAAAACGATTGCCGCCCGCGCCGCTGCGCTGGCTTCGACCCGCGTCTCGCGCCCTTCACCTTGGTCGGTGAAGTCCGACGTCTTGCGAGCGCGGACCACGATCTTGTGCCGTTGCGCCCACTCGACCGCGCGCGCATTCAGGACTTTTGCCCCGGATTCGGCCATTTCTTGCATCGTTTCGTAGTCGATGCAGCTGAGGTGCCGAGCGTCTTCGACACTGCGCGGGTCAGCGCTGTAAATGCCGTCCACGTCGCTGTAGATCTCACAGTGCTCTGCGCCGAGAGCCGCCGCCAGCGCAACGGCCGTCGTGTCGGAGCCTCCTCGACCCAGGGTAGTGATTTCGCGCCGGTAGCTCATGCCCTGGTAACCGGCGACGATTACCACGCGACCTCGTGCCAGCTCGTCCTCGATGCGGTGCGGTCGCACTTCGATGATCTGCGCGTCGAAGTGCCGGTCGTTGGTGATGATGCCCGACTGCGACCCCGTGAAGCTGACCGCGTCGCAGCCCAAGGCGGACAGCGCCATGGACACGAGCGCCATCGTCACGCGCTCGCCGGTGCTCACCAACATATCGAGCTCGCGGCGCG
>DATHOI010000720.1:0-2910 GCA_035485095.1 Polyangiaceae bacterium
CAAAAAGCCATAAAACACCGGCCAAACAGGCGCGAACGCGCTTGGAGCATCGCCGCATCGAGATTGCCGAAGGCGACTATTACACTCGTCGCAACCGCTTGCGAGCACGGAAGACAGAGCGACGCCGCCACCGAAGCGACGGCGCCGCTCTCACTACGAGCGTTTCGCGAGCTGCTCGTGAAGGATCACCCGCGACTGGAGAACGCGAGTAGCGCGAGCAATGCGATGAGAATCAGCAGCCAGAGCATTGGTGGCTTGGGCAATTTCTCGACCTTGCCAGGGGCTACTTCGGAGTTCAGAGCCGGCGACGCACCATCATTTTGTGTCGACATGTGTACACGAATCCATTCCACCGCTCGAGGCGGCAATGAGAGCCAATCAACATCGGGGTTGAGAACACGCCGGGACGGCGCGCGCTCAAGCGCGTGGAGGCTCTTCGGAGTTCATCCGCGGGATGCGACGCTTGGCGTGAAAGTGCGTGGTGACCCGCGCGCGCTGAGCGCGCTCGGCGCGTGGCGAAACCCCGTACGCGAGCGGCGACCGCGAGGCCGTGAAGAACGTCGCTGCGAGCGGCAGACGAGTGAGCAGCGGCGCGCGCGCAACGCGCAGCGGTGCCTCGACGCGCAACGCAGCACTCTCGACTCTCGGCGAGCGCTCGGGGACGATGCGCGATTCCGAGGCCGCGACCAACGGCGCGATCTCGATGACTCGCTGCTGCGCCGAGAGCGTGAGCAGCGCCACGAACAGCGCGCACACGCGTAGCGCCAGCGAGCGCGCTACGGCGCGAGGTCGGAGGCGATTCGGCCGGCGGGTCACGTGCAGCACGGTAGCAGCCGCACGCGCACACACCCGCCAAAAAACGGCCTACGCGAACGACGCGCGACTTTCTCTCGGCGCGCGGGCTGGCTTGGCGCTTTGAAGCGAGTACGCTTGCCGCATGCCTGCTCGTTCGCGCCGCGGACTCATGCTGATCGGCGTGCTGAAATTGCTCAAAGGGCTGGCGCTCATGGTGGCCGGAATCGGCGTGCTCTCCCTGCTGCATCGCGATGCAGCGGAGACGGTGCGCCATTGGATCGAGTACATCCGAATGGACCCGCACGACCGGCTGATCGATCACTTGCTGGAGAAGGTGGCCGGCGTGAGTCATCGCACGCTGCGCCGGCTAGGAGTGGGCACGTTGCTCTATGCGGGCGTCTTCTGCACCGAGGGCATCGGTCTACTTACGGCTCAGCACTGGGCCGAGTACATGACCGCAGGAGTGACCGCCTCATTCCTACCGCTCGAAGTGTACGAGTTCGTCGTACACCCGAGCGTGATCAAGGCCGTCGTGATTTTGATCAACGTTGCAGTCGTCGTGTACCTGGCGCTCGAGATCAAAAGAGAACGCGCATACCGGCGAGCTGACGCCAGCGAATCCACACACGCCTTGGGTTAGCGGGCGTGGCGCGCAAGGCGCGGCGCGTAGCTCAATTGCAGCCGATCTGCTGGGTGCCAATGGCGATGTCGTCGTACCAAAAGTCCGACACCGGCCCCGCATATTGCTCGAAGCCAAAGCGCAGCGTGTCGTAGTTCTCGAGCATTATGTTCGTGACGTGCAAATCAGGCACTTCCGTGCCGTTCACCCAAACGTCAATCGTGGTGTTCGGCGCGTCGAACAGCAGCTCCAGACAGGTGTAGACGTTCGCCTGGAACTGCACGCCGGGTAGGCCATCGTTGTAATAATTCTGATTCGAGAGGTAGCCGTGTGCGTCGCCGTCCACGGTCATCATGAGCATGCTGTTCATCTCACCCACACGGGTGGTGTTGGTGCCACCAGGCGCCGCGAGCGTATCGGCGATCACGAACGTATTGTGACCCGAAGTCATCGCCGCGCCGAAGCGCACGAAGGCGCGAGTATAGAATTTACCGCTCGACTGCGGCAACACCGTGGTGTCGTGATAAACGAGCAAGGTTTGAAAGCCGCTGCCGTGTATATACACTGATTTGGTACCGCTGTGCCCAGGCACACTGTCGTCGACAGCAACGGTACCGTCACCGTTGAGCCCGGCAGACCAAGGTGCGCTCGGCACCGCGCCGACCGCCGCGCTCTCGAAGTCATCGCAAAACAGCAGGCCCGGTCGCGCACCGCAAGGCGTGATCGCCGTGGCGCCGCCCACGCCCGCGGAGCCTCCAGCGCCCGCGGTTCCACCGGACCCGAGCACGCCCGAGCCCGCAGCGCCCGCGGCGCTCGAGCCGGCTGAGTTGAGCGCGCCTGCGCTCGACGTGGCTGGCTGCCCCGCACTGCCAGCCCCGGGAGAGCCGCCCGCGTTGGCTGCGCCGCCGCTGTTCGAGCCCGCGCTCGTGCGGGAATTGTCGCTGCTACTGGGATTGCTCGCGCCGCAACCCACAGCACACGTGAGCGCTGTAACGACGAGCGCTCGTTGTCGATGACTCATCATGCCGAGACCTCGTTAAGTCAGGTCGCTGAGCGGACCCGTAATATCGGGAGGATTCGGCTGCGTGCCGAAGGTATTGATATCGACGCCGAAGGCATTGGCGATGGACACCAAGATCTTGCTGTTCGTGGTCGGCGTGTACGTCGTGGGCGGGTTGTCGCCAGCACACCAGGGATCAGCCGCGGGACACGCCGCCGGCATCTTGAGCCGTCGCCCCATTCGGAATTTGCCGTTGGCGCCGCCCGCAAGTAGCGTGGGAACGTTACGGCAACTGTGCAGCGCGGGGTTGCCCATGTCGCTCGCGACGTAAATGATCGTGCTGTCCAAAATCCCGAGAGCGTCGAGCTTCTGCATCAAGAGCGCGACCTTGGAATAGATGTAGCCGTTGAACTTGGCGAGCGGCACCCACGTCGTCGGGTCACCGGGTTGGTTGATGCCGTTCGCGCCGACTGCCGAGGCATTGTACGGGTGGGCG
>DATHOI010000721.1:0-6603 GCA_035485095.1 Polyangiaceae bacterium
CAATAGTGCCGTCGCGTCCACGACTGGCACGCCGGCGTGTCCACAGGCCGTTTCCAGGACATCCGCGGCGGTCGCCTCGAGCCGCGCCACTGCCGCGCAACCCGGCAAAACAAGCGCCCACAACGGAGCATAGGCCTCCACGAGCGGTAAGCCGAGGACGCCGAGCTCACCACCATCCGCCAGACGCAGCGTGGCGAGAGTATGCGGAATGGGCGCGCTCGGGACGGTCTCGGTCGGGACCATGGCATCCGAAATGCGGCTCACCGCGTGCGTGAGCGTCGCCAATCTTTGAGGCGACGCGGCGATTGCAATCCGCGCCGGCGCGCGAAAGCCTGCGCGAGCGGCGCGCTTCGCTAGCGCCGCGAGTACCGTCAAGCGTTCCGCATCGGCCAGCTCGACACGTTCGGCGCCCGCCGCGATGCGACGCACTTGGCCGTTCTCGAGCAGCACCTCGAGCGCTTCGAGCACCTCGAGATCAGCTAGCGGCACCTCGTCGAGCAACTCTGCCAAAGTGCGAGGCGCAAGCAGCACCTCTAATACTCGCTGCGCCGCTTCTCGTAGTGCGGCTTCGGGAGGAACGATGGCCAAAAATGCGTCTTCTTCGGAGTTCAAGGCCTCGCGCCGCAGACGCGTCTCGTCAATGTGACGCATGCCCTCGAGCAACAAATTGCGAGTGGGCAGCACGATGCGGCGCAGCGACTGCGCGGCACCGCTCGCGAATGAGAACACGCCTTCGGTCTCGCCGAGCAGGCGGTAGAGCGCCTTTTCCCCCTCCAACCGTCGATACACCGCATCCACGATCTCGCCGTCCGCGAGTCGCACTTCACCCGCGCCAGCCTGGGTCGTGATCGACAACGAGCCGCTGCGCCGGTTCATGCTGAGCAGCTGCAGTAAATCCAAAATTCCGATCTGCTGTAGGTTCCCGCGAACGTCGCCGCTCTCTGCGACTGCTGAGCCCGCGCGTCCGGGAAGCGCCAGCATACGGCGAGCGATATCTTCGACCTCGCTCGCGTCGAGCTCGTCCGCATGCAGCGCGCGATTTGGCCGGTGGCTGTGAAGGGTAAAAATCACCGCCCCCGCGAGCGCCGGATCAGAGGCAAATTTGGCCTTCAAACCGCCGTCTTCCAAGATCCGCGCCGCGACGATCACTGCCTCCGGGGGGGCCGCGCGCGCGCGGTCCAAAGCACTCGCAACGCCGTCCGCGATTGCCACCTCCAGCCCGCGCGCACGCAGCTTGGAGGCGAGCGCCCCGAGCGCGTCGAAATCAGACTCGACCACCAGCACCGAGCGGGACATCAGTCCGTCAACCTCACGTCCGTCGCTTCCGACAGCTTACGCAGCACCAAATCGACCAGTAACGGGTCTGAGGCGTGCACCGCGCGGACCAGATTGCCCTCGGTTCGCCCCAAAAGAACATACGCCGCGTGCTCGGCAACCACGCACAAAACGTCCAGGTTGGCGCAACCATCGAGCCCGGTAACGTCGATCGCATCGAAGCGCAACCCTTCGCCGTCGCGGCCATGTTCCGCGCGCACCGCGCCGCCGACGCTGATCCCCGAATGCACGGAGGCCACGATACGCGCTTGTCCGGCGCGAGCTGCCTCGGACACTGCGGCCAAGGCGAGACCCACTAAATCCATAGCCGGGAGCTCGATGTAGTGAGGGGCTTCCAGGCCTCTCGCGACTCCCGGCGTCGCAGCTATCACTTGACCAAGCAGTGCATCGACGAGATTGGGGACCGACAAACTGTGCAGTCTCAGCTGCAAAACGACGCTATTTTGCGACGCCTCTGCGCGATGCTTCGCCACACGCAATAGCTGTGACAGGTCCCCACCATCATGCGGAAAAGTCGCAACGCCGACGGTTACGGACACGCCCGGTTGAGCAGCAGCCGCACGGCGGTTGCCGAGCTCGGCGAGTACTCGACGACGACAGGTGTGCGCACCGAGACCACCAGTCTCGGGCAACAACAGGTAGAACTCATTAGCGTCCACTCGTGCGAGCACGTCGGTATCGCGCACGGCGGAGAGCACGTCGTCAGCGACGAGCACGGTTGGTTCGAGATCCCCTTCGGGAAGCGCGTCGAATTGCACCCCGATCGTGGCTAGAGCGAAACGCCGACTGTGGCGACGAGCCATGTCGATCTCCCGACCCGCAACATCGACGAAGTACGCGAACGTGTACGCGCTCGAGCTCGGGTCCTTCATCGCCCCGCGATGCGATTGCTCGCGCGCACCAATCAAAGCGAGGGCAGTCGTGGCTTGCGCCGCGATCAGCGACAACAGCGGGAAAACGCTGGCTGCGTCGGCGCCATCGGCTGTCTTGCCGAGCAGCACCAGGCCGCTTTGCTCACGACGCAACGCCAGGCGAAGGATCTCGAGTCCACGTTCGCGCGCGTGGTTGAGTAGCTCCATCTCGTCACAAAAGCTGGGAGTGTCCGGACCGCTGCCCACGTCAGCCACCCGCATGAGCTGACGAGAGCCCTCCGCTGCGGGCACGTAGACCGCTGCCGAGCTCACGCCGACGCCATTGACCAAGACTCGAGCCAACCGATCGGCCGCTTCGCGTCGGGTCGCCGATTCTGCAATTTCCGCCACTTGCTCGACGAGCGAGGCATGTCTTTCAGACGCAGCCGCAATGCGCTCCAAGCGCAGCCGTGTCTCGCGCTCGGCCAAACGAGTACGCACGTCGGACAGTGCGTTCAGGAGCTCATCGCCTGATAGGGGCAGAACCAACGTACCCGCGCTGCCAAGCGCCGCGGCCTGCACGCCAAGCGCAAGGCGATCCGCACTGGTCAGCGCGAACACGGTCACGTGCGGCGCAAGCGCCCGAATGTGATGCAGCACCGCCAAGCCCGCGCCTTCTCCCAGCGTCACGTCGACGAATGCTACGTCGGGAACTTGCGAAGAAATGCGGACCAAACCCTCCGCAAGATCGGTTGCAACGCTGAGTCGATCGGTCGACTCGCTCAGCGTTCGGCTCATCAGCTCGATGGCTTCCGGACTCGACACGATCGCGACCACGTTCAAGTCGTGGCGCGTCGCACTCGTTTCGACGCTCACCGCACTCGGACCTCGCCCGAAAACACTTGTTTTGCGGGCCCCCGCATCGTCACGTCCAAAGTCTCCCGAGCCACTGAAATGTGCAATGGTCCGCCGGGCAAGTGCACCTCGATCTCCGCGTCGAACGGCACGCGCCCTTGCCGTGCGGCCGCAACGACAACCGCGCAGGCTCCCGTTCCGCACGCGAGTGTACGGCCGACGCCCCGCTCCCAGACGACGACATCCAGCGTTCGACCATCGCGAATCGTGACGAGCTCGACATTCGTTCCGCGCTCGAAGCGCGCCGAGAGTGCAGGCCCGAGCTGGTCGAGATCCGCCTCGTCGAGGCCGGCGTCGAAGTTGATAGCGTGCGGATTTCCCATGGAAACCTTCGAAAAGTTCAATTCTTTGCCATGAAAGGCATGCACCAGCTCCCCCTCAGGCAGGCCGCGGCCCATGCCGACAGACACCGAAGCGGTGCGCTGAGTCCGTTCAACCGCTACGAGCCGTGGACCGGCATCGGTGTCTACGATGAAGCTCACGCCCCGTGCTCGATCTTGCGAGGCAAGGTGAAGCGCCACACAGCGCAGACCATTGCCGCACATCTCAGGACGGCTGCCGTCCGCGTTCAACACGACCATCGTCGCTCGCGCTCCGAGTGACGACGGTGGTGTCACCAGAAGCACGCCGTCACCACCGACGCCAAAATGCCGATCACACAGAGCGGCAACCTGGCTCGCGTCGAGTAGAGAGTCATCCGTGGCATCGACAATCAAAAAATCGTTGCCGAGCCCTTCGTACTTGGCGAAGCGGAGTTCCTTCGATTGGGTCATGACGATCGCGGATTACCCTTGGTTCCCGTTAACTATGTTGCCAGCCGATCGCTTTGTCAGTCCGCGCTCGGCAATCCTCGCTGATTCAGCTTGGCCAGCAATTCGTCTGCCGTGAAGCCCGCAACGGCGACAAGCTTACTGCGAGAGGCCTCGCCGGAGACAATCCTGATTGCGCTTTTTCCGCTGTCCAGGGTAGCCGCCAGAAGACGAATCAGCTCTGAATTGGCTGCGCCGTCGACTGGTGGGGCGGCGAGCGCAACCTCCAACGCGCCATCGCGGGCGCCCAGAACCCGACTCTTGGCAGCCCGCGGCTTCACTCATACGCGAATCCGAATGGCTCCGCGGACCTCCTCCAACCGCAAGGCGAGCATCCAAGCCACAGCGTACACCGCCATGACCGGGCTCTGGCGCACGAGCTCGAGCTCCGGCAAGCTCCAACACGCGGACCCGACTTCGGGCCCGAAAAAGACCCGCAATGCTCCGCCCTCTCGTCCTCAATGGTTTCATGGCTACCGGCAAATCTACTATCGGCGCGCTGGTCGCCCGAGCTGCCGAGCGCCCGTTCATCGATCTGGATCGCGTCGTGGAGTCCGAGGCCGGGGCCAGTGTGGAAAGCCTGTTCGCGAGCCGAGGCGAGTCCGGTTTTCGTGCTCTCGAGCGAAGTTGTCTTACTCGCGTCCTTGCGGAAGCCGAAGGAGCCGCCCAAGCACCAGTGATCGCGGTCGGCGGCGGAGCGCTGATTGCGCGCGACTTGCGGCTCCGGGCTCTGGACGAATGCGTCGTGGTGAGCCTGGAGGGCACGCCCGCGGAGCTCGCGCGCCGCGCTTTGGCCCAAGGTCCGCGCCCGCTCTTGGCTGGGCCGGACCCAGTGGGCCGAATGCGAGAACTGCTCGACCTGCGCGCGGCCAGCTACGCTGAAGCCCACGCGCGAATTTCCTGCGAGGCCCCAGCGGAACGAGTTGCCGCGGAGGTCCGTGCGGTTTGGGAACGCGATGAGCTCGCAGTAGCGGTGGGCGAGTCGTCCTACGGCGTTCAAATCGGGCGAGGCTTCGCTCACGAACGCGTCGCGGCGCTTCTCAAGCAGAGCCCGGCCTGCGTGCTCGTCTCCGATCGCACCGTGACATCGTTACACGGCGAAGGGATGGCGAAGTCCATCAACCAGGCGGGCACGCGAACGATTCACGTCGAGCTCGAACCCGGTGAGGCGCACAAGAACATCTCGTCCGTCGAAGGAATTTGGCGTGCCGCGCTAGCCGGCTCGGCAGACCGTCAGACTACTTTCGTGGGCTTTGGCGGTGGGGTGGTGACCGACATGACCGGTTTCGCAGCGTCGACGTACATGCGCGGCGTGCGCTGGCTATGCGTACCAACAACGCTGCTTGCCATGGTGGATGCGTCCGTTGGCGGGAAAACCGGCGTGGATCTCGAATCCGCCAAGAATGCCGTTGGTGCCTTCTGGCAACCTGGCGCGGTCCTGTGCGACGTCGACTTTCTGCAAACCGAGCAACGCCGTGGGTTCGTGAGCGGTCTGGCTGAAGTCGTTAAGACCGCGTTGATCGGCGATCGCGACCTGTTTCTACTGCTCGAGCAGAATGCGGAGCGCGTCGCGGAGCGAGAGCCCGAGCTGTGCATTGAATTGGTGCGTCGCTCGATTCGGGTAAAGGCACGCATCGTGAGCTTTGACGTGCGCGAGAACGGGTTGCGTGCCGTGCTGAATCTCGGACACACGGTCGGCCACGCATTGGAGGCTCAGGCGGGGTTCACGGCGTTGACTCACGGTGAAGCGGTAAGCCTCGGCCTAGTCGCAGCGCTTCGTCTTGGTGAAGCGCTCGGCCAGACGCCGTGCGAGCTGAGCGAACGCACCGTCGAGTTGCTCAGACGCCTTGGACTACCGGTCGAGCTCGACGCGCGGTCGCTGGAAGCTGCGGCTGGCTTGATCGGCCATGACAAGAAGCGAGCGGGGACCTCGATCCGCTTCGTTTTCGCCCGCGAGTTGGGGCGCGTAGAGACGCAGCCGATGCCACTGAACGACCTCAGAACACACCTCGCAGCGCTGGCGAAGTAGCTGCTTCCTTCGTAAATTCCCACTTCATTAAGCGCGAATCTGCACAATCTTGGCGCCGCGCTGATGCGCTCGGTACAATTCAAGTACGTGCGCGCAGTTCCGTCGCGCGCAGCTTCCGAGGTCCCCATGCGCACGATTTCCAAGTACCTGCTCACAGCTGGCTCGCTCACGCTTGGCTCACTCGTCCTCACCCCGAGTTGCGCTACCAACAACAGCTCACTCTTCCTCGTCGGCGTGATGGACGTTGCGCAATCTGCGTGCATTGCAAAGCCGGACAACACCGGCCCTTTCCTCACGTCTGGTACTTTGGATGTGGCATTCGCGTCGGGGTACACGGCCGTCGTGCTAGTCGGGAACCAGCTCACGCAGCTGGGCTCGAGCGAACAGCTGCGGACGGAGACCTCTCGCGTGTCGCTACGCGGCGCCGAGGTCCAACTCACGACGCTCGATGGCAGAGCGTTGAACGTCGCGGGTGCTCAATCGACCTTCTCGACGGTCGGGACGGGCTTCGTCGATGCTTCCGCGGGTGACGCGCCTTCGTACGCTACGATGGCCGTCAATCTGATCCCACCCGGATTGACCGGCTTGCCTGCCGAGGTTTTGGCGAAAATCCGCGTCTTTGGCGAGACCTTGGGGGGCACCTCGGTCACCTCGAGTGAGCTCG
>DATHOI010000722.1:0-3945 GCA_035485095.1 Polyangiaceae bacterium
CTGGTAAGAACTCCAGCGCCCGCCGTCGCGGTAGAACCAGCGGCCGCCGTAGAAGTACGACGCGTGACCGTCGAAGTACACTGGCTCGGTAGTAGCGATGTAAGCGTCGGGGGGGTAGTCGTCGGCGCCTGGCGGGTACTCGCCCGGATAGTCGTCGTAGGCGCCGACGGTGCAACCCGCGCTAGCCAGCGCTAGCGCTGCGAGCGCGCCAAGACACGCAATGCGCTGACCCAGTCTGATTCGAACCGCGTTCATGGCTGCACCCCCGCGCTCGGATTGTGAGCAGCATGCTCGCGGAGCCGCTTCGCGAGCGCGGCGCGCTGCTCGGCGCTGAGCACCGGGCTCACTGCTTCGATGAAATGCGCCAAGTGGGCTGCACCCCAGGTGGCGATGTGCGCGTTCACGCTGCTCGCGCCCGTTAGCGACTTGGCGTCGAACTTGTCACTGCGAAAGGCGTCGCCAAATGCGCGCAGCTGAGCTGCCACCTCTTGCGAGTCGACGCGCGGGACGCCCTTCAGACCTTCCCCCATACTGGTGCGGATGCGATCAGCCTGCTCCTTGCTCAGGCCCAAATCGGCCACGAGCATCGCGACGTGACCGTTGTCGGCTCCGCTTGCGCTGTTCTCCTCGGCGTTCGCGCTCTGCCAAACCGCCCAATGCGACTCGACTTTGTCGACGAGTGCGGCGCGCTCGGGCGGCGTGAGCGTGCTGTGTAGCGCGTTCAAAGCGTCGGCAGAGGCTTCATGCACGGTCGAAACCGCGCTGCCCACCTGCGCGACCGCGGCGTCGACTTTGGCAGTGTCGAAGCTCGCGCTGTCGAGCCCCTCCGCCAAAGTGTTGGCCAGGTTCTGATCCGCTGCCACCGCGGGCTGCATGCGTGCATGCAAATCCAGCCGAATCTTCTCCACCGCGGCGTGCTCTTCAGGCGAGACACCGAGCGTGTCCAGGCTCATCGCGACGAACAGCGTCACGCCGCCGTGGTGATGGTAGCGGTGATGTTCGAGCAAGCCGGACGCCGCCTCGTCATCATCAGTCGGAGCCGCGGGGGCGCTTGCAGCCGGGGCGCTCGCTGCGTGACTCGCGCAGCCGACGGCGCTCACCGCGGTCCCCAAAAACAGCGCCACCAACAACCAGCGAGCACGTGCCAGCGATGTGACCGGACTAAGCATGGGGTTACCGTATGCGGGGCAACGGCTGACGACGCAAGCGGCACAGCGCCACGATCGCGCACGGCAAATGCGCCACAGCCAAATCTCGCGAGATAGCGCGCTCAATGACAGCGAAAACCGTCGCTCACGGCGACCACTGAAACGACCGACGTGCACGAGAGACTGACCTTCGTGCACTTCACGATGGAGGTGCTGCCGCACAACGAATTCACTCCTGGGCCGGAGCGAGCCGTCGCGACGAAGCCCGAGCCCGCGCAACTCAGTAGCATCGATGCGCAATTCGGAGCTGCACCAAGCTGCGAGGGGTCCGGCTCTTCGATGCCGGAACAATCGTAGTCGAAGGAAATGCTGCTGCTCGCGGAGGTGTAGCCGCTCGACTCGAACTGCGTTTCCCCCGGGGACACGGCGTCATTGTCGTCGTCGCAATCGCCGCCTTGCCTCACCCACTTGCCCGTTGTGGGTGGGTCGCAAGCCACGACCTGACCCGAGCTCCGGCCATAGCCGTCGCCATCACCGTCCGGAAACCAGGATACTGGCGCGCAACCGGCCGCGCCGCCCTCGCCCGCCTCACTCACGCCGGAGCCAGAGCTACCGCCACTGCTTGCGCCCGCTTCGCCAGTCCCGCCAGTCCCGCCGCTCTGCCCGGCCACGCCCGCCTCACCAACACCGAGCGCACCACCGGCGGCATTCCCGCCAGTGCCGAGGCCTGCATGGCCCGCGTTGGCGTTCACAGAGCCAGCGCTGTCGCCACCAGCGCGCCCGCTATCACCCCCAAGGGTAACGCCGCCTGCGCCAGCTGCGAGCTCACCGCCCGCTCCCGCGCTCGGCCCCGCGCTGAAATCCGAGCCCGAGCAGCCGGCCACCGCGCCACACGCGACAGCGACCAGCGCCACGACAACAGCGAGAGTCCGATGCGATCTGAGCGACATGTTCAAAGCAAGCTCGCGAGCGAAGCTCTGTGAGAATAGCGCGGATAGCGCCGCCCTGTACAAAGCTTCCGCTCCGCGGACCAGCGAAACTGGAATTAGCGAGCCCCGGCACGCCGAATCCGCGCCGAAATCTCGGGGCTGGCAAGCCGCGGACATCTCGAAGCGAGACGCCGCTGGCTTCTCGACGCGAAATCAGACGGGAATCGGGCGTGACGCCGCCGTGGCGCTGCGAGAGTCACGCCGCACCGCCCACGCCGCCGCAGCCGCGCACGTCGGTGTTGCCACGGTCGTGTAGTCGATCATTTGATCGAACACGCTGACCGGCGCACTCATGGTCGCTTGCTCGACGGTGATGCGATAGCGATCGCCATTTTCGGAACCGTCGCTATCGAGAGCCTCGAGCGTCCAAAACATTTGCAGAGTGCCTCGGTTGCTCTCGCGCTCGACCGACACATATGAAGGCGGCCCGATCGAGATCCCTCCAGAGTCGGGAATCTTCGCGAGGTCGGACGAGGAACACGGATCGTCGAGGCAGACGGTCAGCGTACGTTGTGTCGTGCTGCTCCGAGCACGGCTGGAAGATCTGTCGCTATCTCGGCTTACGGAATGCGTGCCACCGCGCATTGGCCAATGAAGCGCCCGCGCCTGCGCCGCCGGCGGCACCCGCAGAGCCACCACTCACGATGTTCGACATTTGCCCGCCGCTGCCTGCTGACCCGCCACTTCCCATCAGTTCCCGCTGCTGTCCGTGCTGGTCGACGAGCACGCTGCGACGCCCGAGAGCGCTCCAAGCGTCATCGCAGACCCGAGCAGCGTCTTCGTTCCACCTTTCCGCATGCGATGCGACTAGGCAAGCAGCGTACCGCTCAAGAACGGCGTTTTCTGGGCAAATCTCGAGCCGAAGTATGCCAAGAGCTCGACGCGCCGTGACGTTCGCGCCCGGTGTTAGACTCGCTCGCGCATGAAAGACAACCTGGTTCGTTTCGGCGTGGCGATGGAGTCGAGCTTGATCGAGGAGCTCGATGCGCTGGCCAAAACTCGGGGTTGCAATCGCTCGGAGCTGCTACGTGATCTGACACGCGCCGAGGTGAGCCGAACCGCGCTGGCCGGACAGGTGCCGGCCTTCGCCGCAGTCACCTTGGTCTACAACCACCACGTGCGCGAGCTGTCCGAGCGCCTCACCGCGCTGCAGCACGATCTTGGCGAGCAAGTGCGGTCCTCCATGCATGTGCACCTGGACCACGAGCATTGTCTGGAGGTCATCGTGATGCGCGGACGTTCGGATGAATTGCGCGAGGTCACTGGGCGCATGATCGGCACGCGCGGCGTGGTTCACGGCGGCGCAGAATTCGTAGCGGAAAATACACTCAGCTTGAGCGGCACTGGGCGCCGCGTGAATTTCCACGAGCACGACGACGGTCATTCGCACGCGCACCCGCACTCGCCGTCGCATCCTCATGTGCACCCGCCCGCAAAGGCGCCGAGCATAAAGCTGTCTTTGAGCAAGGCACCGCGCGCTAAGCGCACGAAGGTGCGCCGCTAGCGCGCCTTCACGGTCCTTTGCTCAGTCGAGAAAGAGCGTGGCCATGACCCGCACGGTCAATGGGTAAGCGGGCGTAAAGTCTACGTCTTCACAACCCCAGAAACGACCGTCCGCGGCGCCGCTCGTGGGGTTCTTCGCCAGGCGACCTTTCGAGCCGCAGCCAAAGCCGGCCGGCACGGCTTGGCCGATGCCGGGCTCGTTCGGCAAACGGCTCACCGTGTCGAACTGCGCGGAGCGGAACACGCTGTTGAACAAGTTCTCGATGTCGAACGCGATGTCGAACCAGCGGTGTCGATAGCCGAGG
>DATHOI010000723.1:0-3220 GCA_035485095.1 Polyangiaceae bacterium
TACTTGGCTATCCGATCCGAGCGCGAGCTCACCCCAGGCGACCATGTCCGAATCGGGCAACATCTGTTTCGACTCGACGTCGGGCGGGCGGACGGGCGATGACTGATCAGGTACCGGCAGCGGCGTCGCGCCTCAAGGTGCGCGTATTTGGCCGCACTGACGTGGGGCAAATCCGCGAGCACAACGAAGACAACTTTCTGGTCGCTGATCTGAGCCGCAAGACGCGCAGTCTGATGGAAGGCGATCGCGAGCAAGTGGTCGGAGAGCGTGGCACATTGCTTGGCGTGTGCGACGGCATGGGTGGGGCCGCGGCTGGCGAGGTCGCCAGCCAACTCGCAGTCGACATCATTTACGAGAAGCTCGTGCAGGGCGAGCCGCCGATCGATCACGATGACCTGGCGCGTCGCCTCGTGCAGGCGGTCGAAGAAGCCGGGATGCGCATTTTCAACGAGGCCCGAGCCGACCGCACCCGTCGCGGCATGGGTACTACCTCGACCATCGCCGCCTTGATGGACTCACGTCTGTTCGTCGCCCAGGTCGGTGACAGCCGCGCCTACGTATTGCGCGGAGACAAGTTCACACAAGTCAGCCGCGATCAGTCGCTCGTCAATCAACTGATTGAAGCCGGTCAGCTCACCGAAGAAGAAGCCGAAACCTTCGAGCACAACAACATCATCTTGCAAGCGCTCGGTACCGCCGAGACCGTGCAGGTCGATCTTACGTTCGTGGATCTGTGCAAGGGCGACCGGCTGCTCGTGTGCTCGGACGGCCTGTCCGGCATGGTGCGCGGCGACGAGATGCGCGAAGTCTTGCTGTCGACACGCGACTCACTCGAGGCCTGCAAAGAGCTGACGGATCGCGCCAACCGCGCGGGCGGCCACGACAACATCACGGTGATCGTCGCCGAATTCGACGGCGACGGCTTGCGCGAACCGGAACCCGGCAATCTCATTTCGTACCAAAAATATGCGCTGCCCGAAGCTCCGGTGGACACCACTGTCCGCGCAGCGGCGGTGACGCAGAAGGCGAGCGACCAGCCAGCTCTGCCCGCAAGCGACGAAGCCAGCCGCGAGTCTCGTCGTCTGCGCGTCGGACACACCATGGTCGGCACGGCAAACCCGATGGCAGGCGCGCTACCGTCGACACCACCCGCGGCGCACCGCGTGTCGGGTCCCCCGCCCACCTTCACTTTGGACAACGAGCCAGTTTCGATCCCAACTAGCGGGCTGCCGCCATCGGTGGTCGGCATCATGGTGCTCGGAGCGATGCTGTTCGTCGCTCTCGCCGGATACCTGCTGGTTCGCTGAGGAATCATCTTTGAGCGTATCGGGTGCGACGCGGCGCCTTCTCGGCATCGCACTGACACTCGTCGCGGTCTCCGTCGGATTGTTTTGGGCTTCGGCGACGTACGACGCCCGCACCTCGGCGGTACGACATAGCCCGTTCGCAGCGCTGCCATTGTTCTTCAATCGGCACCCGATCGGCGTGCGCGAGCGCGCGGCGACTGCAATGCGGGACATCGCGCGCGGCAGCGCGACGGCACCGCGCGCGGCCCTGGATCTGGCTAGGCTCGGCGGCGCAGCGCTGCCGTACGTGCTCCCCGCGCTCGACTCCCTCGACCCGGACAGCCGCGCTCGCGTGGCCTTGGCGCTGACGCCAGTCGCGGAGCGCATGGAGGTCGGCAACGCCGACGATCTCGTCAGCGGAGATCAGGCAGTGCTATTTTGGACCCGATTTTGGCAAGATCGCGCGATCGATTTTCGCGCCCCGGCGGTTCGTCACCTGAGCACGCGACTCGCCGAGCGCTCGATCGCGCTGCGGCGCGAGGACTTGATCCACGTCGATACCTTCGCCCTGCCGGCGTTGATCGACGCGCTGGGCGAGGTCAAAAACCAAACGGACGTCGCGCGCGTGCTGCGCTTGAACTCGGTCCTCTCACACGTGACGGGCCAGCTTGCACCACTTGCGCCGGGCGCGAGCGTCGACGAAGCGCAGCGCATCGTGGACGGCTGGCGCGATTTCTGGGAGCTGCACGAAAGCGAGTACGCCGAGCTCGACGGGCCGCGACGTTTGACCGCGACCTTCGCGGAGACCCAGTACGGCAAATGGTTGACCGATGTGCTTCGCGGCGGGCTCGGGCGCACGCGATCCGGCGGCAGCGCGCTGTCCTTGATTCGTCGCGGTCTGCCCACCACCTTGCTCTTGCTGCTGGTCGGGCTCGGCGGTGGGTTCTCGCTCGCGGTGGCTTGGGCGCGCTTCGAAAGACGCGCGAGGTCGCTGACCAGCCGCTACGCCTCGGTGCTCACCGGCACGGCGCTGGCGGCGATTCCGTGCGCCACTTTCGTGCGCCTGCTCTCCGACACCGGCGCGGGTTTCGTCGGCGCGGCCTTGCTCGTCATGCTCACGACTGCGGCATGGGTCTCGCGCCACTTGTCTCGCTCGACACTGCGCAGCGACCCGATCTCACCGATCGCCGGGGCGTTCTCGGTGTCGGCTCCTCTCGGTGCGACGTATCCACCGTTCGTGCTCAGCGCGATCGTTCTGGTCGAGCTCGCCTTCCACTTGCCGGGGCTCGGCGCTGCAGCGGCTCAGGCGCTACGTGCCGGCGACGTAGACGCGTGGATGGCAACGTCCCTCGCTCTGGCCTTGGCCACGCTGGTCTCGAGGCAAATCGCGGACATCGTCCGGCCCGGAATGGCCCCGACTCACGCCGAGAGCGCGCAGTGACCGAACCGCTCTCTGCCAAGAAGCGGCTCCTGGTGACCGCGGCTGCCATCGTGCTCTTGGTACTCCTGGCGGCCGCGCTCGCGCCCTTGTCGCCTGGACTTCGGAGCTACGCGCGCGGGCTCGAGTTTGCGGTGCTCGCCGGAACCTCGATCATGATCGTCGCATTCGTCGTTGCTATCCCGCTCGGCGTCCTTGCCGCGAGCGGACCGCGCGTGTGTGACTCCCTCCTGCGTCTGATCTGTGATTGGGTGAGCGCACTACCCACGGTGTTCATTGCCGCCGTGCTCTGGGCGTGGTCGAGCCGAACCTCGAGCTACGTGTGCGCGCTCGGTGCGCTGCGGGGTCTGGAGCTCGCGTGGCTGCTGCGCTGCGAGGTCGTGCGGCTCGAGGCGAGCGACCACGACTTCGGGCCCCGCGCGCTCGGCAGCACGCCGCTCCTGGCGCTGCTCCGCCAGCGCCTACCGGTCTCGCTCGGACCGCTATTGGTCAGCGC
>DATHOI010000724.1:0-5947 GCA_035485095.1 Polyangiaceae bacterium
GCGCCCGCCGATGGCGACGATCTCGAAGTGCCAGTGACTCCGAGCACTGTACCGGGGGCGGCGGTTTCCAAACCGTCGCCCGGAGCCGCACAACCGAGCCCCCCCGCGCCATCGAAAACGGTGCCGCCTGCGCCAGCGAGCGCTCCTGCGGGTGCGGCTACGGAAGCCGAGACAGCCGAGCTGCGACGTGAGCTCGAAGAGCTACGCGCTCGAGTCAACGCGGACGAGCGAGTAAAAAAAGCCGAGCCCGATCAAGCCGTCATCGGCAGCGCGAAGAGCAGCACGATCGCCGCGAGTGACGTGAATCCAAATATCCGCAGCGCATATTCTCGACCAGTTTTGTATGGTTTTCACCTGGGCGGCTATTTGCAGGCGCAATACTTTGCGAGCCAGCTCTCTGAAGATCAATTGAGCCAAGATGGCTCGCCGCTGAATCAAAATCAGTTCTCATTGCGCCGCGCGCGCATTCAGTTCGACGAAGGGTGGGAGTACGCCAGCGCGACCTTCGAGCTCGACGCCAATACTATCCACGGCGTCAACGTCGGCATTCGCCGCGCTGAAGCGTCACTTTTGTATCGCGGACAGAACACCGACAAAATGCCGCCGCTGGTCATGCTGACGGCGGGCGTCACTGATACGCCGTTCGGTTTCGAGCTCGTCGAGCTGACCCGCGCGCGCCCGTTCATGGAACGCACGCTTGGTTCCTTGTCGCTCTTTCCGACCGAGGCAGACATTGGTGCCAAGGTATCCGGTGCGGTGTCGTTCCTGCGCTATGCGTTTTCGATCATGAATGGCCAGCCGGTGAACAACCTCGCCGGCACGTTCTCGAGCGATCCGAACGCCGCCAAGGACTATACCGGTCGCGTCGGTATCGATGTCAAACCCGTGCCGGCGCTGTCGCTCTCGGGTGGCACGTCCTTTCTTCACGGTACCGGTTTTCACCCCGGTCAGAGCGCGACCAAGCCTTCAATCACCTGGTTCGACTCGAATGAAGATCAGATCCTCACGCCCAACGAGCTGCAAGGCACGGCGGGTACAGCGGCCACGCCTTCGCAAAATTTCCACCGTTGGCTATACGGGCTCGATCTGCAACTCGAGCTGAACACGTCCTTCGGCTCGACGCGCCTATACGGCGAGGCCTTCGTGGGCGCGAATATGGACCGTGGGTTGCTCATCGCCGATCCGGTGCTGAGCGGCCAAGACATGCGCGAATCAGGCTGGTATTTGGCGTTCGTTCAGGACGTCACTCGCTTCGGCCTGGTGGGCTTCCGCGCCTCTGTTTACGACCCGAACTCCGACTTTCTCGACACTCGCGCGGGTCGGCAGATCCCGACTTCGTATGCCGTACGCACGTATTCGCCGCTCGTCGCGGTGCACACGGGCAACCGCGCTCAGTTGTCATTTCAATATGATTTCATTCTAGACAACCTGGCGCGGAACGCGCTCGGCGTACCGACCGACGCCAAGAACAATCAATGGACGCTGCGCTTGCAGGTGGCGCTATGAGTCACGCGCCGCGTCTTCGCTTTCGTCTAGTGCGCTGGGCGGTCCGCGTCGCCACCGCGGTCTCGAGCATGGCGGTTGGCGGCTGCTCGGGTCAAGCCACGCCCTCGGGTCTCAGTGAACCGGTGCGCGTGCAGTTCGGCAGCGCTCAGAATGCGCAGTTCATTCCTGGACCGCTGCCCGGTCAGCCACCCCTCAGCTCGGATCAAGTCAACGCGGGCGTGGCCGCGGTCAATCCGTCTATCCCTTCGCTGAGTGTGACGGGTCAAGTGGTCTCCGAGTCGGAGGCGAACAAAGCCTTCTCTGGTCTCGCGAGCGCTGACGCGGTCGCCGTCGCGCTGCGCTTCGAAGATCTGGGCTCCGGTTATTGGGTATTTCCGGTCGGCCCGCCCGACTTGCTGCAAGCCAGTCAATACACTTGGAAAGCCAGCCTCAGCTTCGGCGCGGCAATCCCAGCGGGGCTGCATGCCTTGAATTTCGCTGCGATCGACGCACAGGGCCACTCGGGCACGCAGAACTCGATTCAGCTTTGCGTCGACTCGCCGGTGCCCGACAACTTCAACGCCTGCTTTCCGAACAAGGCCCCACCGAACACGGTGTTCAGCCTCGATTGGGACACGCCAGTCGACCTCGACTTGCAGGTGCAGACACCGAGCGGAAAGCTGGTGGACGCGAAGCACCCGACTACGACACCCGAGGAGGACGGCGGGCTCGCGCCGGCCGCGCCCAACGTGGGCACCCTAGACCGCGATGCAGGTCGCGGTTGTGTCGATGACGGCGTGCGCCGAGAGGACATGGTCTGGGAGCAAAAACCAGACCCGGGCGTGTACTACATTTATGCAAACTTGTATGACGCCTGCGGTCAGTCAGCGGTGCACTTCAATCTGGCGCTGTATCAGGCGGAGCCGGGCGTCGAAGCCGGCACGCAGCAACTGGTTCAATCCTTCAGCCGCAGTGGGGAGCTCTTGGCGGCTGACGCGAATGGCGGAGCCGGCATTGGTCTCTTCGTGACGCAAGTGCTCGTGCAGTGAGCGCAGTCGAGATTTTTCAGAAAGGAAACGACTCATGATCGTCGAAAGGTTGCTGAAAGTCGCCCTCTTGGGCTCGAGTTGGGTGCTCTATCTTTTGCTGTTGCTCTCGGTCGTGTCCTTTTCCACGATGTTCGAGCGCTGGCTGTACTTTCGCCGGCACACGGTGGACTTCGACGCGCTTCGGCAAGGGCTGCGCAAGCATTTGCGCGACAATGACTTGAGCGGCGCAGAGAAATTGCTCGAAGCAAGCCCAGCCATCGAGTCGCGTGTCGCGCTCGAGGCGCTGCGCTGGGCTCATGGCGGCCCGGGCGCGATGACGGACGCGGTCGAGTCCGAGCTCGCGCGCGTCAAGAAAGAGCTCGACCGCGGCTCGAACTTGCTCGGCACGCTGGGCAACAACGCTCCCTTCGTTGGGCTCTTGGGCACCGTGCTCGGGGTCATCATCTCCTTTCACGCGCTGGGCGACGCGGGTCAAAACACCGGCGCGATGGGTGGGGTGATGGCCGGTATCGCAGAAGCCTTGGTCTCGACGGGTGTCGGGCTGTTCGTCGCACTGCCTGCAGTGGTCGCTTACAACGCGATTCAGAAACGCATCGGAGAGATCGAATCGAGCGCGCTGTCCTTGACCAAGTTGCTCACGGCCTACGTGAGGGCCGCGGATCGCGCTGAAAAATCGGGAAATTTGGCGCCGGACGAGCTAGGTGAGGCGCGAGCTTCGGGCTCGAGCCTCGGTGAAGCCGACGCGGCCGACGTGGCTGAGTTGTCGGCCCTCGCCCAAGGCGCGGAGTAAGCCATGGCCTCCGCTCTTCAAACCCGCGGTGGTCGAGCTGGCATCGTCGGTATCAACGTGACGCCGATGGTGGACGTGGTGCTCGTGCTCTTGATCATCATGATGGTGTCAGCGACGTACATCGTCTCGCAGAGCCTCAAGGTGGAATTGCCCAAGACCGCTTCGTCCGACGAAACGGTGTCGAAGACCTACGTCGTCACGGTGACCAAAGAAGGTAATTACTTCTTCAACGACAAACCGATCACCAAGGCCGCGTTAGCCACGCAATTTCGTGCCGCGCATGCTGCATCCAAAGACGTGAACTTGGTGATCACGGCGGATGAAGATGCGCACCACGGCAAAGTCGTCGCGGTGATCGATTTGGCGAAGGTCGAGGGCATCACCAAGTTCGCGATCAACGTCGAAAAGCAATAGCCGTGGCTCGCCGTAACGCACTCATCGCCTTGAGTCTCGCCGTGCACGCCGGGTTTGCGGTGGGTATTGGTCAGATCGACGTCAAAAAGTCGCACGCAGCGACGGCCATTGCGTATGCGGAGACCAAGAAAAAGAAGCCGCCAGAACCAGCCAAAGTAGACCCCACGCCACCGCCACCCAAGACGGAACGCGCCCCCATCTCGCATCGAGCTGCGGCGGCCGAACCGGCCGAGGCACCACCGCCCAGTAAAACGTCCGCGTCCGCGGCGCTGGCCAGCACGCCTGATTTTGGCTTGTCACTGAGCGGTACGGGTGACGGCACAGGCATCGCGCTGCCCGCTGGCGGCGGCAGACCGTTCGCTGATAGCGCGCCGCGCACCATTCACAAATTGGTGCCGATCGCGAAGGCGGCCGTTGACGACGAGTGCTCGGACCCGCCAACCAAACCGCGACCGCGCGGTCCAATTCAGCAGCCAGCGTTTACCCCGGAGGCGCTCGCGGCAGGTGTGTTGGGCAAGGTCAGAGTGCAGCTCACGGTCGATGAGACGGGCCGCGTGGTCGACGTCAAATTGTTGCAAGGTCTCGGCTACGGGCTCGACGAAGCCGCGCTCGCTGCTGCACGTCAGGCGTCCTTCGAGCCGGCGCTGCATTGCGGCAAGCCAGAGCGAGCCACCGTGAAGATGGCGTTTTCTTTCTCGCACTAACCCGACTCCGTATTTCCGCTTCAAAGCACGCGATCGTGAATCGAAGAACATTTCCCCGGTGGGCGGCGCCCCGTGTGTGGCCCGCGTTGGCTTTGCTGCTGCTTGGTGCTGCAGCGCGTCCGGCTGCGGCCCAGCAAGCTCCGAGCGTCGGAGACGAGCCGACGCGCCCGCGGTTGACCAAGGCGCCGAAGCTCGTGAAATTCGTGGAGGCGCCGTATCCGGACAGCCAAAAGGCGGCGGGTCGCACGGCTTCCGTCGTCCTGCAGGTTGGGATTTCCGAGACGGGTACGGTCAGCGCGGCGAAGGTCCTCGAATCCGCGGGGCCGGACTTCGACGCAGCGGCGCTTGCTGCGGTCGAACAATTCCTGTTCGACCCAGCCGAGATCGACGGCAAGCCCGCGGCCATTCGCATCAACTATCGCTATGACTTCGTGTTGAAGGAAGAGGCGCCCACCGTGGCTGAGTACACGGGCGTGGTGCGCGTGCACGACAGCCATGAGCCACTCGCGGGCGTCCGTGTCGAGGTCGATGACGGCCACAGCGCGTTGACCGACGCCACGGGGCACTTCTCCTGGCGCGACGTGCAGCCGGGTACACACCGCATCACGTTGTCCCGTGCCGACATGAAGGCAATGCAGACGGAAGAGACCTTCGAAGCCGGCAAGAAGCTCGACGCCGAGTACGAGGTCGAGCGAAATCCCCCGGAAAATGCCGCAGATGCCGAAGCGGACGACATCGAAATCGTGATCGTTGCGCCCACCCTCACCAAGCAGGTCGTGTCCACGAAAGTGGAAGCCGACCAAGCCAAACGCGTCGCCGGCACGGGTGGGGACGTACTGAAAATCGTGGAAAATATGCCCGGCGTCGCGCGCGCCGCGGCAGGCTCAGGGCAAGTGATCGTCTGGGGCGCCGCTCCCGAAGACACCCGCGTCTACGTGGACGGCATGCGCGTTCCGCTGCTCTATCACTACGGCGGTTTTCGATCGGTCATCCATTCGGACTTGGTCAGCTCGGTCGAGCTCGTTCCTGGCGGTTACGGAGCGCAGTATGGCCGTGGCTTGGGCGGCATCGTTACGGTCAACACGCGCGCTCCGGCGACCGACGGTGTGCACGGGAGCTTCAGTCTGGATTTGATCGACGCTGCCGCAGCGGCCAGCGCGCCGGTCAGCGACAAAGTGTCGGTCGCGATTGCCGCTCGGCGCAGCCACCTCGATTGGGTGCTCGAGCAAGTCACCTCGAAGGACATCGGTCAGTTCTTCCCGATCCCCCAGTACTACGACGGCCAAGCGCGCGTGCGCTATCAAGCGTCGAAGCGTGAATGGGTCGAGGTCGGCGGCATGCTGTCGTCCGACGAGCTGTCGCGCACCGCGTCGAGCAGCGACCCGGCGTATCGCAAGGAAGAGACCGACACGTTGGCCTTCCAACGGGCCTATCTGCGCTACGAGCGAGAGTTCGCAGACGGCGGAAAAATGAGCGTTTTACCCTGGCTCGGTTGGGATCACTCG
>DATHOI010000725.1:0-21404 GCA_035485095.1 Polyangiaceae bacterium
ATGGTCGAGCTGCCGAAGCCCGGCGATTACGATTTGCGCATCTCGTACGTGACCGAGAGCCCGGCGTGGAAGCCGACGTATCGCTTGAAGTTGAATGCCAAAGGGCCGGCAGAATTGCAGAGCTGGGCCGTGGTCGACAATGTCTCCGGCGAGGACTGGAGGCACGTGGCGGTCGGCGTGGGCTCGACGTCCGCGTTGTCTTTCAAGTACGACTTGCAAAGCGTGCGTTACGTCGAAAGAGAAACGCTGAGTGACAGCGCGGAGCTCGGTTTGGCGCCACCCACCGGCGGCTCTTCATATGCGGTCGCCAGCAAGGAGCTACGAGTGCTCGGGAATTTTGGCGCCGATGCGCTCGACGACTTGAAGAAGGCGGACAAAGCGCAGCCTCAGGTCGCGAGTGTGCCGCCGAGCGTACGAGGAGGCGCTGGGCGAGGCGCGGCGCCGGCTGCTGCCGCGCCGCTCGAAGAGGCAGCTCCGCGGCGTTCGGCTGCAGGGATCACGCGCTTGGCCGAGCAGCTTCGCGAGAACCACCAGAAGGTGAAGGTCTTGGGGTTTGCACGAAGTGGCGACAAGGACGGCGCGGGGAAATCACTCGAGCGAGCCAACGCGATTCGTGATCAGCTGCTCGAAGATGGTGTCGCGCCGGAGCAGGTGGAAGCCTTGGCTTCAGGTCAGATCTCCAACGGCGACGCGGTTCGAGTGTTGGCGACCGACAGCGACGCGCCGAAGCCGGTGCAGGGTCAGCCGGCGGCCGAGCATGGCTCCGACGCGCCGCTCGGCAGCGCTTATTTCTTGGCGCCGTCGCCGTTGACGATCGAGAAGGGACACTCCGCGATGGTCAGTATGCTGACCGCCGCCGCGCAGGCGAAAGAGGTGTACTTCTATGACCCCATCTCGAGCCGCGGCTCGAAGAAATATGCGTTTCGATCCGTGTTGCTCGAGAACCCGACGCACCACACGCTCGACGCTGGGCCGGTCACCGTTTACGAAGACGGGCAGTTCCTCGGTGAGGGCTTGTCCGATGCTATTTTGCCGGATAGCCGGGCATTCGTGCCGTTCGCGCTCGATCGCAAGGTGGTGGTCGACAGCGATCTCGGCACGCGGGAGGAGATCGACCGGCTGCTCACGATCGAGCGCGGCATCGTGCAGAGTGAGGCCCGCAGCATACGCACCACCAAGCTCACGCTGGTCAATCGTGACGCCGAGCCAGCTACGGTCTACGTGCGACACCCGATCACGGAAGGTTTCAAGCTCGAGGCGCCGGCGACGGGCGTGGAGAAGCTCGGTGGCGCGTATCTGTTCGCGGTCACGGTGCCTGCGAACGACAGCGTGAATCTCTCGATCGAGGAATCGACCCCCATCCAAAAGTCGCTCGACATTCGCACGGACAGCGGCATCTCCGAGCTCGGTCTATTCTTGCACTCGGCTGCGAAGCTCGACCCGGAGCTCGCCAGTAAGCTTTCGCACATCGTGGAGCGGCATCGCGCGATGGTCGAGCTCGGCGAACGCCTCGAGACGATTCAAGCGCAGAGCAACGTGTACCGTGAGCGCATCGAGGAGATCAACGCCCAGCTCGTGTCGCTGCGCAAGGTCACGCAAGCCAGTGAGCTCAGTCGACACCTCGCAAAAAAGATGGAAGAGATCAGCCAACGCTTACAGCGAGCCACGATCGATGCCGCAGATCTGGAAGCGCAGCGCTTGACCGAGCGTGTTGCGATGGAGGACCAACTTTCGGAATTGACTCTGGAAAAGCGCAAAGAAGTCGCGCTGAGGAACTGACGCGGTGGGTCCGAATCCCCGCGCCGCTTTGAGCTCGGTCCTCGACGGAAGCAGTGGTGCGCGGATGAATTCTGATACGCTGCGGTGCGGTGAGGCGCTTTCGCTCGACCCTGTTTCTGCTCGCGCTCGGTGCGTGCGCTCACGAGTCGCTGCCACCCGCGGCCCCAGCGAGCACGCGGTCGAGCGCGCCGCGCAGCCAAGCGAGCGCGAGCTTCTCAGTTGGCGCGTCGAACCCTGCGCCCGACGACCAAGCGCTCGCGATTCGCTTTCAAGGTGCGCCTGCGCTTGCAACTCTGGAGGGTGAAGCCAGCTACTACAGCGACGGGCTCGCGGGCCACGCGACCGCGAGCGGTGAGCTGTATCGCCCACTCGGGTTCACCGCGGCACATCGCCGTTTGCCGCTCGGCACGGTGCTGCGCGTCAGCGGCGAAAGCGGTGGCCCAGTCGTCTACGTGCGCGTCAACGACCGCGGACCGTACGGCAGCAAGCGGCGGATCTTGGATCTGTCGCGCGCGGCGGCCGAGCAGCTCGGGATGCTGCGCGCCGGTGTATTGCAAGTACGCGCCGAAGTCGTCGCATACGGGCCAAAACGAGGCCATTGAGCGTGCACCGCGCGTTGCAACTGCTGCGGACGGCGCGCTTTGCGCCGGCGCTCGCCTGCTCGCTTTCGCTGTCCCAGGTTCAGACTCGTTGCGGCGTCGATCTGAGCCGTGCCCGCGCGCGTTCCGGATTTTCGAGAGGGCACTTGCTCGATATCGTCGTGTATGTTCCGGGCGGGCTCGGGGACGCGCGTGAGCGAGACGCGGCTGAGAGCTTGGTGCAGCTTTCGATTGGGGAAGAATTATTCGAACGCTGGGTGGGCACCGTGACCGTTGCGGCTACGGTGCGTGGCGGTCCGTTGACCGTGCTCAACACGAGCTCGCAGGAGAGCTCGGCCTTTCCGATCGCGGAGCTGCCCGACGCGATCCGCGCTGCAGTTGCCGGCCTCAAGCTCGGCCTTTCGAAGGAACCGCTCTTCAGACAAGCGGACGCCGAAGATTGGGTGCTCTTCGAGCTCACTCCCGAGCTCGCCGCCGACTACACCGCGCAAGACGACTTGGTCTTTGCCAGCACGCGGGTGCCCGAGCTCAAGAAGTCATTCTTACGCGGAGAGCCCTTCTTTTCAGGGAGATTTTCCGACGCCGGCGAACTCTTTGCGTATTTGAAATACGAGGGCATGGCCAGCACTTCGGAGGCGCGCTTGACCGAACGCGGAGCGATTGAAGCCGCGCTCTCACAGGTGCTGAGCGAGCGTGGAGCGATCGTTGGTTTGGGATTGGGAATTCGCTACGGCTACCTCGACCTCGCGCTGGTCGACCTGGATTGCGTGGAGACGCTCCTCCTACCAGCCTTGCGCGCTCTCGGCGTCGCCAAGCGCGCGTGGCTCTTGTTCTGCGATTCGGAGCTGGAGCGCGAATGGATCGCCGTTCACTCCGACACGCCCGAGCCCTTCTGGGGCTAGTCACGCGGTCGGCGGGCAGACGCGATCGAGCAGTTGAGCTAGAGGTTGCAGCTCCGTGTCGTCTTCCAAGCGAGCCAGGGAGGCGCGTGCTTTTTCGATCGTGGGCTCCACGAACTTCAAGAAATTCGGGTTCTTGTTCTTGCGGTCGATGAACACGAAGCGGCCCGCGTCCTTCAATTTCCGTTGCACGGTGACCATGTCGAACTCGCGTGCCACCACGCGTTCGGTCGCGGCGTCCAGCTCACGATAGCGGGAAAATTCGGCCAAACGCGCGTCGACGAAGGCACGATCGAAACTCTGATAACTGTCGCCCAAGAGCGCGACCAGATCATACACGCGCGGGCCGAGCATCGCGTCTTGGAAGTCGATCCAACCGAGAGCGTGCGTGCCGTCGTCACCTGGCACTACCATCAGATTGCGACTCTGATAGTCGCGGTGCACGAACCCGCGCGGCCAAGCAGAGATGGTGGAAGCCAAGTACTCGGTGGCGTGTGCGAATACGGCGCGGTCGGCGTCACTCAGCACAATGCCGCGCGCCTCGAGCGCCCATTCCCTGAAATGGTCGATTTCCCAGCGCAGCAGGTCGATGTCGAATGCGCGCTTCAGCACGATTGAATCCGCGGGCAACGCTTGCAGCGCGTGCTGCGCCGTCGCAAGGTCGCGCACGGCCCGTTGATAGAGCGCGCGCTTGTCGGCTGGCGAGTGCTCGAGGTGTTGAGCCAGCGTTTCACCGAGGTCTTCGACCAGGAGCCAACCGTTGCTCGTGGCCTCGCCGAGCAACGCGGGCACGCGAATGCCGTGAGAGGCGAGTAGGTCGCGCACTTCCAAGAACGGCCAGCGTCGCTCGGCCTCCGGAGCTTTACTCACCTCTTGGCTGGGCAGCGGCACGTACATGGCGACCGCGCTTTGGCCATGCGGCGTCTCGACCCTAAAAAAGCGGCGTGTGGAGGCTCCACCCGCCATTTCCTCGATCTTCACTCGGCTGCTGCCGAGGGCCTTTTCCAGCACTGGCTCGAGGGCGTCGAAGGGCGGTAACGAGTCGGGGTCCTTCATGGCCAGCGCGCGGGTCTACTTCGTCTTCCCGCGTTCACGCATGCCAGTCAAGACTACGTCGACCACGTTCTCGATGAACGTCGTGTCGACCGACTCACCGTTGGTGAACAGCCGCGAGAAGATGGGCGCACTGATCAGATCGCTCATGAAGCGCGGATCGGTGTCCGGTGACAATTCGCCGCGTTCGATCGCTCGATCGACGAGTTGCTCACGCAGCTTTCGGTATTCTTCACGTAACCCACGGGCGATGGGCTCGACCTCGGGATGCGCGCGCTCCATTTGGATCACGTGCGTCAAACCCTTGCCGATCGGCGACATGGCGAACGCCGCGGTCTTCTCCAGGGAAGCGATGAAATCATCGCGCACCGATCCGGTGTCTGGCACATCGGGTGGTTCCCACACCGCGCGGAGCGCGGCGCCCACCAGCTCCGGCTTGGTCGGCCAGCGACGATAGATGGTGGTCTTGTTCACGCCCGAACGTGCCGCGACATCTTCCACGCGCAGGGCAGCATAGCCCACGCGGCTGAGCTCTTCCGCGGTGGCCGTCAGCACGTCAGTCACGACGCGCGCTGCGCGTCCTTTAACGCGAACACCCTCGGTGCGACGTGTGCGAGGCTTGAGGTCCGAAACCATGATTGTCATCGGAGAAAAACCGAGTGAAATCACAGTTTTTGGCCGGTTACCCGGGGTGTCAATCGGGTAACTGCGGTTCGCCCGCTCGCCTCGATGTGCGGCCGACGCGCCGCCCCTAAGCGTCGGGAATAATGAAGATTTACTTCAGCGTTGGACGCGTCGCGCGCACGCCTTGGAGCGGCGGCGGCGCGCCAGCACCAGCCCAAAGGCGACCAGGCCGCTGGTCAATAGGCTGACGCGATCGACGGGAGGAGCTGCAGCGATGCGCGCGCCGCAACCGTACCGGATGTCTGGACAGAACTGCCCGACGCCCGCGGGTCCGGCGATCGACGGTGAGTCACCGTCGTTCAGCTCCGTGACGTCACTGATGCCGTCGTGATCGCTGTCGGGAGGCGGCATGGCCAGTGCCAGATTGTGAATTGCGTTCTCTACGAGCGCGAGGTCATGGGCTGGATCGGCGTCGCCTGGCTGCAGGCCAATTCCGGAGCCCTCCAGCGTGACGCCGAACGAGTTGAGGTTGCCCGGGCCGCCTTCCGTCGTGTTGTGGCAAGCGGTGCACAGCGGAACGCAGTGCACGACTGACGGGAATTCCTTGTCGAGCGCCTCTTTGAGATAGGGCGGAAAATCTGGCGACGCCTGGGCAGTTCGAGCCAGGCCAAGCGACGACAGCCCGACGAGCAACGCCGCCGCGCGAAGCAAAGAGACCCGAGTCTTGGTGGGGCGCATCATGGGTGATCTCACAGGAACACGTGGAGTTGGCCGAGCGCCGTGATGGTGTCGCCCTGGCGGCTATAGACGTCTGCGCGCAGTTCGACGTGCGAAAAGCAGAACCAGTCGATCGTGCCCCAGCCGCCGAAGGCCGGCTGTCCTTGACCGACCACGCGAAGACCGTTGCCGTGCAGGGTGTCGTAGCCTTGGTCGAGGACTTCGCCCGTGGCCATGAAGTGCAAGCCTTGCACGGCTTCGAAATCGAGTTGCGCGAAGCCGACGTAACCGATCTCGTGGTCCGTGCTCGCGAGCATGTCAGCCTCGGCCAAGAGCACCGTCTTTTCCGAGAACGCTGCACGCACCATGACACCATGGACCTGCCTGAGCACATTGGGCTCGAGCGTGATGCGGTCTTCCTTCGCGGCCGTGATCAGAGAGCTGACGCCGAGCGCGGTGTGCGAGGTCACCATGTACTCCAAGTACCCGCTGTAGCCGCGCTCCCGGTATTTGTCGGGGTTGATCTGGTAGTTGCCAGCAATGCCCATGATCTCCCCGCGCACCGCCTCACCGTTGAACGCGAGAGCCACGCCGTCTTGTTGCGCTGATTCACGGTCCGTGCGTGTCATTTGCCGCACCCACATCGTGTGCTCGGGGATGCGGACACCGAACGGAAGGTTCAGGTGACCTCCGCGCAGCGTGAACTTACCGTCGTCGAAATCGTAGCCAATCCAATGGGTGCGCGAGAGCAGATTCCATTGGTCGCCTTGGCCGTCGGTGAGCTGGGCTGCGCGGCCGTACGGTGAGCCGTCACCGACGCGAATGATGCCGAGGCTGCCTTCGACTCGGAAGTTGCCGAACTGAGCTTGCCCGTAGACATCCGCCTGCATCGGGAAGGTGACGAAATACCCGTCGCGCAAGACGGCTCCGCTGCCGGCCGTGCCACGGGGCTTGTAGACCGAGAGCTGGCGATAGCTACCACCCAGTAACAGCCAATCGGGCGTGTGGATCAGACCCCAGAGGAAATCCCCTTTTTCCGTCTCGCTGTCTTCATCACTCGAGTCGGAAGAGCTCTCCGAGGCGGCAGGAGCAGCCGCAGCTGCGGGCTTTTCGCTTGGCGTTGTCTTCGCAGCGCCGTCCGCTTTTGTTGCGGGCTTGTCGTCATCGTCGTCGTCGTCATCACCGGAGTTAGCGTCGGTTTTGTCGTCGTCGTCGTCGCCCTTGGCCTTGCCGGCTTTGTCTGCGGGCTTGTCGTCGGTCTTCTTGGCCTTGTCGGGCGCTGCATTGTTGTCCGAATCGGAAGAAGACGACGAAGACGACGAAGACGACGCGCTCGAGTCGGCCTTCTGCTTGCCGTAGTGCATACGGAGGAGCAGCTCGCTCTGCGCGCGACCGTAAGTGGTCAAGAGCTCACCACCGGAAGGGTCTGCGTGGCACACCGGGCAACCGGAATAGCCGTGCTTGATCATCCAGCTGTAGGCGTGGGCGCGACTCGGAAAGAGCGCGACGAAGAGCGTCACGACCAAGATGGAGAAGATGCGTTGAAACGCTCGAATTCGGTCGCGGCCGCCGAGCTTGCGTGTGCCGCTGCCTTCCAGCATGGGCAGAGCTTGCCTTTGACGCGGCGCTAGAGTCAACACGGAGTTTTTCATGACTGTGCTTATTTAATGCGGCGAAACGACGCGAACGGAGCGTGGCTACGCCGTTCGAGCGCGTCGTTTTGCGCCACCGGA
The DNA here is from genome assembly GCA_035485095.1 of Polyangiaceae bacterium. GTDB lineage: Bacteria > Myxococcota_A > Polyangia > Polyangiales > Polyangiaceae > PMG-095. The sequence continues at coordinate 7,405 of DATHOI010000725.1, forward strand.
TCCGCGCTCGCGTGGCGTTGATCCGCGCTTTGAATCACGAGCACGTCAGCTCGTGATCGCGGCAGGCGGCAGTGACTCGTGCGAGGCGGGCGCAACTAGCTGCCATTCGATCAGCCCTTGCGCAGCACGTTGTCTAACCTGTGCAGCACGCTGTCTAACCCACGCCGCATACTGTCTAAGTTGGCGAGCTGGCCATGGACGGCTGAGCGATTGTACTGGGCGCGAACAGCGAGCAGTGCCTCGCGGGTAGCGAAACGAGTCAACATTTTACTGTCGTGGTTGTTCGAGTCAGGCCAAGAAGCGAAGGGTGCGCAGCATCACCCAAACAGGGTGAGTGCCGTTCTCTCCGTGTCCGGATCTACGGCGTTCTATCGCTTCTGGTTGCGAAGGAGGGCTCGAAGGGGTTCGTTAGCCGCCCTGACTGCCGCCAGGGGCGGGACCAAGGGACACTCTAGGGTCAGAGTTTTTTTACGCACCCACCGGATCGGTGCCGGCCGAAACACAGACCGCGCGGCGCTCGGCACCAGTCAGCGGCCAGCGATAGCGCACGTCCGCTAGGATTCGGCGCGAGCCGATTTCCGGGAGCTCCGCTTTTGCCAGCAACAGCCAGACGCCACGATTTGCTAAACGGGCGCCCTCGGTGAGCCACTCTGCCGGCGGGAGGGTGGCTCGGGATACGGCGACGGCGCAGCTCGCGTCGTCGAACTGATCGGAGCGTGCACGCCGAACGGTGATGTCGGCGCGGGACAGCGAGCCGACCGCCGTGCGCAAGAATGCGACGCGCTTTTCGCGCGGTTCCACCAACGTCATGTCGAGAGGTAAAAGCAGAGCGAGCGGGATCCCCGGCGCGCCGACGCCGCTGCCCACATCGAGCCACTGCTCGCGGGCGTTGCTCGTCGCGGTGCCTGCGCTCGAGAGCGCTTCGGTCGCGCCCGCGATGGCCAGCGCGTCAGCCAGGAGTAGATCGACGAGCTCGTCCGCGCTGCGCGCCGCCGTCAGATCGACGCGCTGGTTCCAGGTCACTACCAGATCGCAGTAGGCGCTCAGTTGTCGCGCGACGATCGCTGACGCGCTGCTCGCAAAATGGCCCAGCATGCGCGCAACCCGCGCTTCGAAGCCCTCAGCCGGCGCTTGAACAGGCACCGCGCTTCTGGAATTTCAGCCAGCGTCCGTGGAGGCGTCGGTCGAGGCGTCGGCGTCGCTGCCTCCGCTGCCGCCGGTGCCCGCGGTGTCACCGCCCGAACCCGACGAACCGCCAGTGCCGGCGGTATCACCACCCGAACCCGACGAACCGCTCACGCCCGCCGTGCCACCCGAGCCAGCGCCACCGGTGCTCGCACCCGCGCTGCCGCTGTTTCCTCCGGCGCTCGTCGCACCGCTCGAGCCTGCAGCGCTGCTGCCCCCGGTCGCGCCGGTCATGCCGGCTTCACCGACGGTGCCGCCGGAGCTGCTCGGTGCACCCGCTTCACCTGCAGCGCCGGGAGACGACGCACCTGCCGAGCCGCCGGCGCTCGTACCCGCGCTGCTGCTGCTGCCGCCCGGCGAGCTCGTTTCACCCGCTTCACCGAGCGACGCGTCCACGTTGGGGATCTTGCTGCGATCGACATCAGTGATGAGCGTGCAGCTCGCGAACGCGACCAGGCCGCCGAGGCTGGCCAGCGCTAAGGAGTATTTGACAGAACGCATTGAGGGATACCGCCGGTTGCGCGAAGGTTAGCGCGTAGGGGACCATTTTTCGCAAGTAAAGACCGGAAGCGCAAGGGGGCCGCCGATTCTTTCTGGTGTTTTTTGGAGAACTTAATGGAAATGCCGGCATGAACGTTCATCTCGTGGACGGAACCTACGAACTCTTTCGCGCCTACTACGCGGTGCCTTCGGCCAAGAGCGCGTCCGGAGCGGAAGTGGGGGCCGTTCGAGGGCTCGCGCGCAGCATGCTCGCTCTGCTTCGCGAACCAGGAGTGAGTCACGTCGGCGTGGCTTTCGATCACGTCATCGAATCGTTCAGGAATGATCTCTTCGCCGGGTACAAAACGGGTGTTGGCATCGATCCGGATCTCTGGTCGCAGTTCGAGTTGGCAGAGGAAGTGTGCCGGGCGATCGGCGTCGTGGTTTGGCCGATGATCGAGTTCGAAGCCGATGACGCGCTTGCAACCGCAGCGGCACGCTTCGCTGCGTTGCCGGAGGTCGAACAAGTGTTGATCGCGTCTCCCGACAAAGACCTCGCGCAATGCGTGACGGGTACGCGCGTGGTGTGCCTCGACCGCATGCGCAAGAAGCTGCTCGACGAGCCCGGCGTGCACTCGAAATTCGGCGTGTCGCCCGAGCAGATTCCGGACTACCTCGCGCTCGTCGGTGACAGCGCGGACGGCATTCCCGGTGTGCCGCGTTGGGGCGCGAAGTCTGCGGCCACGGTACTCAAAAGCTACAGCACGATCGACGACATCCCCGATTCAGCCGCAGATTGGCGGGTTTCGCTGCGCGGCGCGGTGGCGCTCGCAGACAGCCTCAAGAATCGTCGTGCCGATGCGCTGCTCTACAAACGCCTCGCGACGCTGCGCCGCGACGTGCCGCTCGCGGAGAACCTCGCCGACATGGCCTACTGCGGGGCGGACCGCGCTCGGCTCGAGGCGATCGCGGAACGGCTCTCGGACAGCTCGCTCGTCGAGCGGACTCTTCACCCATCGTGAGCCGGGCTCACCTGAAATGCGGCCTATGCTAGGCTGCTTCGAGATCATGAAACGCCGCGTCGGGATCGTGTGTGCGACGTTCACGCTGCTGGCGTTTCCCGCGCTCGCGCACGCAGACGACGCAGCTGCTGGCGCCGATCTCGAGGCGGGCGGCCTGAAGCCACCGGCGCCAGTGCCCGGCGAGACGAACCCCGCACCGTCACAACCCGAGGCCGCGCTCGACCGCGCTGACAAAGAAGACAGCGGGCGAGGCTTGGAGTTCGTCTGGCTGAATGCCGACGTGGGCGCTGAATACTTGGGCCTGCAAACCTTCAGGAACAAGGGCCTCGTCGATTCTACTTATATCCGCTCCAAGGGCATGGGCGGCGCGTACGGCGCTGGCCTCGGTGTCCGTTTGTTGGTGTTCACCTTCGGCGCGCGCTTTCGCTTCGGTGATTTCGCAGACTGGCAGCTGTGGACGCTGAACGCGGAAGCGGGCCTGCGCATTCCGCTCGGGCGTTTCGAGCCGTACCTCACGCTCAGCGGCGGCTACGCTTCGCTCGGTGATTTCAGCGGCTCCGATTTGGCGCAACGCGTGAGCCCTAAGAACGCCAGGGGCTTCGACGCGCGCGCTGGTTTCGGGGTCGATGTTTACGTAACCAACACGTTCTCCGTCGGCGGTAACCTGACGGGTGATGTGTTGTTTCTGAGCCGCTCGGGCGGCTCCAGCATAACGGCTCCCATGCCTTCGGGACCCATACAAGAGCAACAAGCACAGGCCCTCTACTTTCGTGACGGCTCCGGCATCGGCGCGGGCGCGACGCTCAGCGCCGTGCTCGGTCTACACTTTTAGTCATGGTCGCGTTAGCCGCGATCTCGGTGCTGCTATTCCCGCTAGGCCTCGCGTTCTTGGTCTGGCGGCGCGTGAGCCGCTTGGGGCGCGTGTCCCGGCGTCTGGCGGTCTTGATGGCGCTCGGTGGCGCCGTGGCAGGCGGCTTCTCGGTTTATTTCGAGCGCCTGCTGTTGTCGTTCACGGGCTTGTCCTTCCAAGTGTCGACGAGCGGCGTGGGCGGTGCGCTCTTGGCCACGTTCCTGCTCGCAGCGCCGCTCGAAGAAGCCTTGAAAGTGAGCGTGGTCTGGCCCTTGTACCGGACGCGGCGCATCGACGGACCGCGGCTCGGCGTGTGCTACGCGAGCATCGCCGGCGCGGGTTTTGCCGCTAGCGAGGAGTTTTTGGCAGTGATGGCGGCTGGCGGCAGCGGGCTCAGCGTGCTGCGCGCGCTCGTCAGCGTGCCCGCTCATTTGTTCTTTGCGGGCGTCTGGGGCTACGCGCTCGGGACGCGCGGCCGCGAGCGCGGGCATTGGTTTTCGATCGCATGGCTCGCGGCGACCTCATTGCACGGGCTGTACGAGCACATCGTTTGGGGTCGCGGCCCCGGGCTGCTCGTCACGGTGGTCCCGCTCACCGTGTTCATGGGTGTGGGGGCCTGGGTCGCGCTTCGCGACGTGGCACCCGAGGCGTTCGATGGTCGCGACTCGATCCTGCCCGAGCCACCCTCGTTGCGCCGCATGCGCGACGCGCTGCGGCCAGTGGATCACAAACTGATGGTGCGTTGGATCGTCGTCGGCGCGTTCGTGACTCTCGGCTTGATGCTCGCGCTGCTCGCTGTCGCGGTCGTGCTCGGTCACCGCTTGGGCGTGGATTTTTCGCTCGCCGACGAGTCCGACGTGCGCTCCTCGGGCCCCTTGATCTTGCTCGGCGCGGCGGTGCTCTTGGCGTTCCCACTGGCCGGTTACTTGGTCGCAAAAGCCAGTGCCGCGCACAGCGTCCTCGAACCCGCACTCGCGGCCGGCTCTGCGCTCGCCGCGCTCGTCGCCATGTTGTTCGTCACCGCGCCCATCGGCGTGCTCTTCGCGCTCGCAGTCGCCCCCCTCGCGTTCGGCCTCGCCTGCGGTGGCGCCTGGATCGGCCTCGAGCGGTGAGCCGGCGCGTGGGCGTCGAGCGGCGCGTCTCGAACCTGGGCAGGCTGGATTCCAATATCCGAGCCGCAGCCGGCGTCGGCTCGAGCCTGTTTCAATTCCAGTCTGATGTGTAAACTTAAACGTCAGATTTTGCGCCGCGGGAGAGGGCGGGTTCGAAGCCACACGCCGTTAGGCGATGCGCGGATTGCCCGGGCGCTGAGGGCGCTGTGACCCGCGATTCGGCGAAGAATCTCGGCAATCGCGCCGCGTGTTTAGGCGCCAAGTCGTCGGACTCGATCAGTGACGTTGGGCTTTCCAGCGCGCGTAGTCGCCGCTCGTGAGCAGCGGATCTTCGGCGATGGTGTCGAGCTCTGGCGCGTGCGCGGGGTCGTAGTCTGGGGCGAGCGCGCGCTTCAAGTCGAAGGCCACGAAGCGACCCAGCAGGTGTGGGCTCTCACTGACCCACAAAATGCGCTGCTTGGTGTCCATCACCACGCCGTGTGTGGCGATCAGCGCGTTGATCGCCGAGCGATCGCCGAGCGCGAGCTGCGTGTCACCGGAGCCGAGACGGTCGCGTAGCAGGGCGACCGCGTCGCGCACTGCCTCTTGTGGCGAGACGTGGTCCGGCAGGCGCGCCAAGAGCTCGTCGCCGCGCGTGCGCCGCGGCAAAGTCGACGTCTTTTTGCGCACGGTCAGGTTCTTCGGGTCTTGCGCGCTCGGTCCTTCGAAGTGATTCGTGGTGACGGCCTTGGGCGCCAAATCGCGCACGAAGTTTGGCTTGCCAGGCACGCGTTCGACGGCCACCGCGTGGCCGTTTTCGTCGTTGATGATCACGATGTGGCTGACCATGGCCGGTTGCTCGGCGAGCGCGCGGAGCGCGTCATCCGTGGAGTGTGCCGTCGACAGCACGCGGCGCAACGCGTGCACCACCGGCTCACCTTCTGCTTGCGGTGTGCCGCCGCGTGCGCCGTGCACGACCACGGCGACGCCGTCCGCATTCATCCCACTGACCACACCCACGAGCCCCGGCCAAGCCACCGATGCGAACGGGATCTGGCCGTCCTCACGCACGAAGAATACGGCCTTGTGATCGTCGAACACCTCGTCGACCTCGAAGTCGAACGCGCGCGCGAGGATGCCGCCGCCACCGTCGATCTCGTCGTCACCGAAGGTGATCGTGGTGCAACCGATGAGCGGCGAGTGCTCGAACGACAGCGCCATGTCGTACAGCGCATTCAGATACACGAAGCGCTGATAGGTCGGGAAAATTCCGTCATATGGGTCCGGCTGAAAGCCGCGCGCGCCCGCCGCGATCTCCGTGCGCCGCGCCAAGCTCATGCCGCGATCGACATGCGCATAGCGGAGCTCTGCCAAGTCCAAGAGCAGGTGACGGAACAGCGAGTTTGACACTTGCTGCTGAAAGCGGCCGAGCAATATGCCCTCGTTCTGCACCATTTCCGGATACAAGAGCCGCGCGTGCTCGAAGCCAATTTGGGCGGGGCTTCCGCGCAGCCCAACCTCCAAGATCTTGCCGCGTGACAAAGCGTAGGAGTCGCCGAAGCGGCGCAAGCTCGAGCTCACTCGTGTCGGCTCACCTTGCGGATCGGGGGCGTTGTTGGGCGGCGTCAGGCGTGCACGCGCGCCGACCCACAGGTGCAACGCCGTGAGCGTGACGAACAACGTCAGCACGCTCAGCTTGCCCCAATGGCGACGAAGTAGGCGCATCAGCGTTGCCTGGGCGCGGTCGCCAGTGTGTAGAGCACGCGATACACGATGCGCGCCGGGTCGCGCACGCTGTGAAAGTGCGTCACGCGCTCGCTTTCGGGTGGGTAGATCACGCGCACCGGCACTTCGACTATTTCCCAACCCCGACGCACCGCGCGTAAAATTAGCTCCGCTTCGAAGCCGTAGCCCGTCGCGCGCCCACCGAGCGCGAGCGTTTCCGGTAACGGATAGCGACGCAGCCCGCACTGTGTGTCGGACAACGTACGGCCGAGCGCAAACGACAAAAAGCGATTGGAAAAGCCGTTCGAAAATTGGTTCTTCTTGGGCGCACCGTCGCGCGCCAAATCTCGCACGCCGAGCAGCAGTGCCTCCCGCGCTGCGTCGTGGCGAGCGAGGCGCACGGCCTCTTCGGCTGGGTGCTGACCGTCAGCGTCGACGCACACGGCGGCGTCCGCGCCGAGCGCGCGCAGCTCCTCGAACCCGGTACACAACGCGCTGCCTTTGCCCAGGTTTCGCGCGTGCCGCACGACGCGCGCGCCGGCACTCGTCGCCGCTTCGCTGGTGCCGTCGCTGGAGCCGTCGTCGACCACGACGATCGGAGCGTCCGCGTCCGCGCCGAGCGCAGCGCGGAGACCACGCACCACCGCCGCGACGCTCGCTTGCGCTTGGTACGCGGGAATCACGAAACCGACCTGCACGGCGGCGCAGCGTATCGCAATTTGCTGCGAGCGCACTGACTCCTTCGCCGTGAAAACCCGGCGATCCTGCGCTCTGCTCGACGTTCTGCTAAGAAGCGCGCGTGGACCTGTTCGACCCCGCCACTCTGGCCGACTTGAAGTTCCGGGCCAAAAAACAACTGCGTATGCGGATGCGCGGCCTACGCGCGGCACATCCAGAAGCGGTGCTCGCTCGCGCGGCCGCACGAGTGGTCGAGCAAGTGCTGGCGCTGCCGCAGTTTCAGGCGGCGCGCGGCGTGGGCTTATTTTGGCCGATGACCGAGCGCCACGAGCTCGACGTACGCCCGCTGGCGCCCGCAGCCCTGGCCGCCAACAAGCGCATTTTCTACCCGTACTTATTGCCCACAGCCACGGGTTTCAAGACTGGCTTTCGGGAAGTAAAAAGCGAGTCCGAGCTCGCCTTACGCGGGCAGCGTTTTTTCGAGCCACCGCCGGACGCGCCCAGTGCCGAGCGCGGGCAGATCGACTTGGTGATCGTCCCTGCCTTGGCGGCGGCTGCGAATGGCCAGCGTTTGGGTTACGGCAGCGGTTTCTACGACGCGACGCTACCCGACTTCTGCCCGCCCGCGCGCGCGCTCGTCGTCGTGTACGACTTTCAACTGCTCGGCGAGCTGCCCGCGACGGAAAATGACGTCCCGTGCCACTGGGTCGTTACCGAGAAGCGCACGCTCGAAATCTGAGGCGCTCTCGCGGAGGGCACAGCACGACGCCGAAGGCTGTGCCGACGCGCGGCGAGCCCCGTGGTCATCAACAAAAAATGATCAGCGCCGCGCGCGGCCGCTGGCTTTGGCCTGACAGTCCGCGCACACGCCGTACATCTCGTGCTTGTGCGCGCGCACCAGAAAACCGTGTTTCTTCGCGACGCGCTGCTGCAGCTCCTCGATCGCCGGTTCCTCGAACTCGGTGATCTTGCCGCATTCCATGCAAATCAAGTGATCGTGATGGGCGTCTTCGTCCGACAGCTCGTAACGGGTGAAGCCGTCACCGAACTTGTGCTCTTGGACCACGCCGCTCTCGGTCAAGAGCTTCATGGTGCGGTACACGGTGGCGTAGCCGACGCGCGCGTCGACGGCGCGCACCTCGCGCAACAGCGTGTCGATCGTGATGTGCTCGGTCGACCCGAAGAACGTGTCGATGATCACGCGGCGTTGCTCGGTCGAGCGTAGGCCGCGACGCGTCATGTACGCTTCGAGATCCGCGCGCAGGCGATCTGCGTCGGGCGCGCGGGGCTTTTTTCCGCTGTGCGGGCTATGGGCTTCCCCGCTTTTCACAAGACAACATTCCCTCTCGCCGCGGGGGCGGTCAAGGGCCGCGCGCAAGAGCTGGAACTTGCGCTGAATACTGGCGTCACGTGCGGCTCCTGACACGCTGGCCGCGACTCACTCGCGGGCGCTGGGGCATTCGGGCCACGGGATTGGCGACCAGGAGCGAGTCGTGAATGCCGCGCCCGGTCTTTCTTGCGGGCGTCGTTTTTTCGACACTGAGCACGGCCGCGCTTTGGGTTTAGCCTTGCCCGTAGGTCGACCCCGTTGGGTCGGAGAGAGAGGTCCCCATGGTTCGTGTTGGTTTGTTGGTTCGCCTCGTGGCAAAGCCGGGCAAAGAATCAGTGGTCGCTGAATTTCTCGCGGGCGCGCTGCCGCTCGCACAGGCAGAAGCGGGCACGGTGACGTGGTTCGCGCTGCGGCTCAGTGAAAATGAATTTGGTATCTTCGACGCATTCCCTGATGACTCGGGTCGGAAGGCGCATTTGAACGGGCCGATCGCTGCAGCGCTGATGGCGAAGGCCTCGGAATTGCTCAGTGAACCGCCGCGCATCGAGCCGGTCGATGTGCTCGCCGCGAAAATGCCGGGCTAGAAAATACCGGGCTAGAAAATACCGGGCTAAGGGATGTGCGCTAAGCGCTCGAGCTCAAGTCAAGGCCGGAGAGCCCGAAGTGGCTGAGCGGTAGCGCGCCGCCCCACCAGGAGTGGCGGCTTTGGGGTAAGCTCTGCGGTTATCCGAATGGCAAATCAGCAAGCAGCAGGCCGCTCGCATTCGTTGAAGGCGACACTCCTCGGGGGCGCGTCGGCGCCGGCAGGCAGCGTCGAGCTGTCGTCGGTGTCGGCGACGCTGCCGGGCACAGGTGAGGCGCCGCCCGTCGTGATTGATTGGGGCGGCACGCTCGAGGCAACGCTGGCGGGGGACAGCGCGCTGCCTCGTATGCCCGGTGAGCGCGTTGCTGCGCCCACTCAACCCGGGCGCTCGACGGTGTTGCCGCGTCGCAACAAGGACGAGCAGTCGCCCGAGCTCGAGGCCGGAGCGCGACCGCGCTTCGATCGCGTGCGTTTGCTCGGCAAGGGCGGTATGGGTGAGGTGGAGCTGGCGCGCGACAACGACATTCGCCGCACTGTCGCCGTGAAGCGCTTGAACAGCGAGGTCGTGTCCGAAGCGACGCTCTTGCGCTTTGCGGACGAGATCCGCGTCGTGGGGCAACTCGAGCATCCGGGCATCGTCCCGATCTACGACGTAGGGCGAGACGACACGGGGCAAGTGTATTTGGTGATGAAGCACCTGCACGGCGAGACGATGGAAGACGTCATCGCCAAGCTGCGCTCGGGTGATGCCGACTACCGCGCGCGCTTTTCACTCGAGCACCGCGTGCACCTGTTCCTGGGCGTGCTCGACGCCGTGCGCTACGCCCACGCGCGCGGCATTTTGCACCGCGACATCAAGCCCGCCAACATTCAGATCGGCCCGTTCGGTGAAGTGACGGTGATGGACTGGGGTATCGCCAAGCCCATCGAGCGACAGCAAGCGGCAGCCGCGGAAGCGCTTGGCGGGACTTTGCTCGAAGCTCACGATCAGCGGCTGCTCCAGACCCAGTTCGGCGCGCTCGCCGGCACGCCCCTTTACATGTCGCCTGAGCAAGCCGCGGGCAAGAACGGCGAGCTCGACCAGCGCAGTGATGTGTACTCACTGTGCGTCCTCCTGTACGAGTGGCTCGTGCTCGAGCACCCGCTGCAAGGCAAGACCACGATCAGCGAGGTCCTAGCGGCGATCATTTCCGACGAGTACACGAAGCGCGCCTTGTTCGAGCCTGCACTCGCGGCCAACGTGCCCATGGAATATGCGTGGATCGTGCAACGGGGCCTGGCGCGCGACCGAGAGCGCCGCTACCAAAGCGTTACCGAGCTGGAGGACGCGATCAAGCGCGTGCAGGACGGCCACATTCGCGTGCAGTGTCACGTCACGTTCGGTAAGCGCGCAGCCTCCGGCTTCAGCAATTGGATCGATCGCAACGCGCTCCTGTATACGGCGCTGTTTGCGTTGTTTTCGCTGAGCGTGCTCGGGTTGCTCATCGCCGGGGCGTGGCGCGTGCTCCGCGCGCTGCATTGAATTTCGCCGTTCGCGCGCTCAAATTCGCGCGCGTAGCACGGCGGTCAACGTGCCGAGCACGGCCAAGAGCGGCGCGACCGGCGCTGGCACGAGACCGAGCGCGCACAGCGCAGTGCCGACCAGCGCTGGCGCCAGGGCGAGCCCCAGGCCGAGGCGCGCTTCACGGCGAGCATCGTGAGCCAGGCGCACCGCGAAGGCGGCGTCGCGCACGTCGTCCGAGGCCAGCTGTACACTCCACTCGGCCGTGCTCGAGCCGGCGGCGGCGAGCGCGATCGAGACGTCCGCAGCGGCGAGCGCGCTGTCATCGGTCGGGCTGCGGCCTACGACCGCGACCACCGCGCCGCCGTCGGCCAAGCGCTTGATCTCGTCGCCGCGCTCAGTGGGCGGAATTTCAGGGCGTAAGTGATCGATGTCGAGCGCCCGCCCAATGGCTTCACAGGTCTCGCGCGCGTCGCCGGACAAGAGCACGGGCTCGACGCCGACGTCGAGCAGGTGCTGTACGGCGGCGCGTGCGCCGGGTCGCAGGCCGTCTTGCAAACCGACGAGCCCGACCAGGCGTCCGCCGAGCGCGACGAGCAGCACGCTGCGGCCCATGGTCTCGAGATCGGTGATGCGCCCTTCAGCGGATGCGACGCTGATGCGCTCACGCAGCATGAGCCCGCGCGTACCGACCACCAGTGCTTGACCACTCGCCGCTACGGCGGTGACGCCCAAGCCGGGTTGCATGCTCGGGCTGCGCACGCCGTCCGGACGCACGCCGCGTGCGCGCGCCGCGCGCAGCACTGCCGTGGCCACGGGGTGACTCTCTCCGCTCTCCGCGCCGGAGACGAGCGCGAGCACCTGTTCGGCGTCGAGCGCACCAAATGCCTCGATATTGGCGACCTCGGGCTCGCCGAGCAGCAACGTGCCGCGCGCGGAAAAGACGGTCGCAGTGACGCGTCCGGCGCGCTCGAAGCCGCTAGCCAAGCGAAACACGATGCCGCGCCGCAACGTCTCGAGGATGCCACGGGCGACGTGTAAGCCGCCGATTTCTGCGACGCCGGGATGCGCGACTGCGGCCAACACCGCCACGGAGAGCAGCAGAATCTGCACGCCGTCCGCGTTGGCGGCAAATGCGCCGAGAGCGGCGAAGCCAGCTACGAAAGGAGCCACGCGCTCGGCGACTAGACGACCGGCTCGAGCCATGGGTGCGAACAGGTCGGCACGGCGGCGCGGATCGTTGGTCAAGCGCATGAACGCTCGATCGGACCCCGCCCAGCTCACGACCGCGCGCAGCCTGCCACTGACGACGGTGGCGCCTGCGACGATCGCGTCACCTTCACGGCGCGTCGCGGGCGCGGTCGCACCGAGCCACGGCAGGAGCTCCGCGCTGCCCGCGGTGATCGTGGCATCGACCGGCACGGACTCACCGCTCTCGACGACGATTTCTTCACCGGGGCGTAAATCCGAGGCGCGCACGCTGACCAGGTCGTCCCCCGCCACGCGGTGACACGGCGTGTCCAACTGTGCCGCGATCGCCGCACGCTCCGCGTCGATTGGGCGCCGTGCGCGACGCATTGCCGCAGCGCTTGCTGCACAGCCGGCGATGATCACCGACGCAAGCGTGGTGGCGCTACCGGTGTGCGGATCCGACAGTAGGCGCAGGCCGAGCGCTACCGTGCTCGCTGCGAGCGGCGGAGCGAGCAACGCGAGCGGGTGAAGCTCCGTGGGCTCACGCGCGCCCATGAGTGATTCTGCCGAAAGGGAGAGCGCGGCCACCAGCGTCACCGTCAAGCGCGCGGCTTCGGCGAGCGGCGAATCCCCGGCCAAAATCAGGGCGATCGAGAGCACTGCGCCGAGCACGGCCAAGAGCAAGAGCACGCCGCCCACGTCGACCGCGTTGGTCGGCACGCTCGGCGCGAGGGGCGTCGAGACCGGCGCGCTTTCGGCTTCGTAGTCGAAAGCCAGGCGCTCGGCGCCAGCGCTGCGTTCTTCGATCAGGTCGTCTCGCGCGATCAAGGCGATGGCCTTGGCGCTTTGGATCGCAAGCTCGCCGCTCGTCTGCGGCTCGGCCAGGGCGGCCGCGACTCGCGCGCGCACGCGCAGCTCCTCGTGCTCCGAACGCGGCAATGGCAGCGGCGTGCCGGTCGCGTTCATGTCGTAGCGTTCGCGACAGGCGACACTACAGAAATAGCGAAAACGCTCGCGGTGAAACGCGACCCGTGACGCGCGCAGTGGATCGACCGGCGTACCGCAACTCGCGCACGGTAAGAGCGTCTCTCGCGGCGGCGGTCGGAAATTGTCGGGCGTGGCTAGATCCAAATTCCTGCCCTTTTCACGCGTAAATCGCGAGCGCGCGCTCCAAGAGCGCGACGCTTTCTTCCAGCTCGCCCTTGCTGATCACGAGCGGTGGTGAGAAGCGCAGCGCTTGCCCCCCCGCGATGGTCACGAGCACTCCGGACTCTTGCAACGCGCCCAAGACCTTGCGCGCGTCGATGCCCTCGCGCAGCACGAGCGCTTGCAGCAGCCCGCGACCCCGCGCGCACTCGACCAGCTTGGGGAACTTGGCGGCGGTGCGTGCGAGCAGCAGGCTGAGCTCTTGCCCGCGAAGATTCACCGCCGCGAGTAGGCCGTCGTTCTCGAGCACGTCGAGCACGCACAGCGCTGCGGCCGAAGCCAGCGGATTGCCCCCGAAGGTCGAGCCGTGACTGCCGGGTGGCAGCGCCTCTTCCAAAAATTTCTTACACACCATGGCGCCGATCGGCACACCGCCGCCGAGCGCCTTAGCCAGCGCGACCACGTCTGCCTGGATGCCTTCGTGCTCGAAAGCCAGGAATTTACCGGTGCGCCCGACACCGGTCTGCACTTCGTCGGCGAGCAAGAGCGCGCCATGGCTATCGGCGAGCGCGCGCAGCTCACGCAAAAATCCGGGTGGCGCGGGCAATACGCCGCCCTCGCCTTGCACGGGCTCGACCAAGATGCCGGCTACGTCCGGACCCATCGCGCGGCGCACGGCCTCGATATCGCCGTACGCGACATGCGTGACGCCGGGGAGCGGTCCGAAGCCGTCTTTGTATTTGTCCTGACCCGTTGCGGCTAGGGCGCCCAGCGTACGGCCGTGAAAGGAATTGCGAAACGCGATGATGCGCAGCCGCTCGGTTTCGCCTTTGGCGTGAAAGTGACGGCGGGCGAGCTTCAACGTGGCCTCGATGGCCTCGGTGCCCGAGTTGCAGAAGAACGCGCGGTCCATGCCCGTCAAGCGGCACAGCGTTTTGGCCAAGCGCACGTTGGGCTCGTTGAAGAAATAATTCGAGACGTGCAGGAGCTTCGACGCCTGCTCGGCGATGGCGAGGCTCAGCTTCGGGTGCCCATGGCCCAGCGTGCTGACGGCGATGCCCGCATACAGATCCAAGTAACGCTTGCCGGAGGCGTCCCACAAAACCGAGCCTTGCCCACGTACGAAGACGAACGGCGGCTGCCGGTAGTTCGGGTACAGGAATTCATGTCCGGTGCTGACGAGGTCGCTCTCGGTGGTCATCGCTGCGGCTTTGTAGC
>DATHOI010000726.1:0-20675 GCA_035485095.1 Polyangiaceae bacterium
TCGTCGGAGCCCCCGCGTTCGACGTGCTCGACCCACCCGCTTGAGGGTTGCCTCCACCACTCGACGACATGACGCCCGCACCGTCGCCGCCTGCGGATCCGAGCGAGCCGTTGGTGCAGCTCATGATGGCCGCAGCCAGTAGACCCAGCGCAAACCCGGTGGAGCAAAGTGAGGAGCGTATGTTCATCTGCGGTAGTTCCTGATTTCCCCGGAAATGTTTGGATTTCTCGCCCGGGGTCGCCGTGCCTAGGATCGTGTAACCCTTGACCACTCGAGACGTGGCGCCTTCTGGTCGCGATCGCGGACGTTTCTTATCGGGCGTCGGAATGCCGCTAGGGTCGGGCGCTGAGCGCCGAATTTTCGCACTGGGCGAGCGGGCCGAACGAACGGATTCTGGGTCACGTCCAGGACCCGACCGACGCTGGCGGCCCGTAAATCCTCTGCCCTAGCCTGCGTCGAGCAAGCTACGCACGCGTTGCAACAGATCCTCGAGCGCAAAGGGCTTCTGCAGAAACGCGGAACCGGGCGCGATAACGCCGTGGCGCATGACCGCGGCGTCCGTATAGCCAGACATGAAGAGGACTTTCATTTCCGGGCGCAACGCCGTCATGTGAGCGGCAAGCTCGCGGCCGCTCATGCCGGGCATGACCACGTCGGTGAGCAAGAGGTGGATGCGACCTGCGTGCCCTTCCTCGACTCGCAACGCCTCTCCACCGTCGTCGGCACAAAGCACGTGATAGCCCCGGGCGCGCAGGACCGACAGCACGAGCTCGCGCACTTGTGGTTCGTCCTCGACGAGCAGCACGGTCTCCGAGCCGCCTCGAGACGGCGCTGCGAGGCACGGTGGAGGTATCGACACGGCGCTGCGGTCTTCCTCGGGTAGGTAGATGTCGAACACGGCGCCGCGGTCGGGCTCGCTACGCGCGTCGATGAAACCGGAGAGCTGCTCGACGATCCCGTAAACGGTCGCTAGCCCCAGGCCCGTGCCCTGACCTGGCGCCTTGGTCGTAAAGAACGGCTCGAAGATACGAGCCAGCGTGTCCGCGTCCATACCGTGGCCCGAATCGCTGACTCGCAGGAGCAGGTACTTGCCCTCGCTGCCCGAGCGGTTCCGCGCGTCCTCGGCGGCGAGTCGCACGCTCGACGACGTGATCGTGAGCAGTCCTCCACGCGGCATGGCGTCACGGGCGTTCACCGCCAAATTTACGACGATTTGCTCGATTTGTCCGGGATCCGCCAGCACGACCGCGGGACTCGAGGAGCGCACCCACTCGAGCTCGATGTCCTCGCCGATCACGCGGCGTAGCAAGCTGGTCAAATCGTCGACGACCGCATTGAGGTCGAGCAGCCGCGGACTGAGTACCTGCTTGCGACCAGCCGCGAGCAACTGCTTCGTGAGTGAGGCGCCGCGTTCACCCGCGCGCTGAATCTCTTCCAAATACTCACGCCGCGGGTCGTCGACAGCGAATTCGAGCAGCGCGAGCGTGCTGTAACCGCCGATCGCCGTCAGCAGGTTGTTGAAATCGTGAGCCACGCCGCCCGCCAACCGACCAATCGCCTCCATTTTCTGCGATTGGCGAAGCTGTTCCTCGCTTTTGTGGAGCGCTGCTTCCGCCCGTTTGCGATCCGAGATGTCCGCGACCGTGCCGGCCATTTGCGTCGGAACACCGCTCGCGTTGCGGTACACGCGGCCCTTGCCTTCGAGAAAATGGACGCTGCCATCCGGCCAGTGCACGCGGTGCTCGACCACGTAGTCCTGCCCGCCATCGCTGAGCGACGCTTCGAGGGTTGCTCGCACTCGGTCGCGTTCATCCTCAGGAATCAGTCGTACGTACGACTCGAAGGAGCCACCAAAGGTGCCAGGCGCGACTCCAAAAAGGGCCTCCACTCCGTCCGACCAGGTGACCCGCTGACTTGCGATTTCCCACTCCCAAGTGCCCATTTTCGCGGCCTGGAGCGCGCGATTGAGGCGCTCTTCGTTGCGTCGCAATGCGGCGTCGGCACGAGCCCGATCGAGCGCGATGGCAGCGAGCCGCGCGGCGAGCCCGATCGATTCGAGCTCGCTTGGCTCTGGCGAACGCGGCGAATCATAGTACATCGCGAACGAGCCCAGCACCGCGCCGCTGCGCGAGAAGATCGGTTCTGACCAACACGCGGCGAGCTGAAAGCGCCTCGCGATGTCTCGATACGCCACCCACAAGGGGTCCTTCGCGATCTCGCTGACCACGACCCGAGCACGAAGAAAGCACGCCGTCCCGCAAGAGCCCGCGTTGGGGCCAACGGTGATGAGCTCTTCGACCAAACGCTGGTACTCGGCGGGAAGGTGCGGTGCGGCGGCGGTGCTCAGATGCACGCCGTCCTCAGCAACGAGCAGCACGGAGCCTCGCATCTCGGGATTCTGGCGCTCGATGCCGAGCACGAGCTCGCACAAGACGTCGTCGATAGCTTGCCCGGTTGCAATCAGCTCGAGCACCCGGCGTTGCATCTCGAGCAAGGACTGGGCGCGCCTCGCGTCGTCGACAACAGAAGCACGCGTCGCGCGCTCCTCGGCTTCTTCGTCTGCCCGCACGCACCAACGGCAGCGCATGTCCGAGCAAAGGTCAAGAATGCTCTTCCCGTCGAGCCGACCTGGCGGAACCCGCCCGCTGACTCCGGGGCGGTCTTGTGCGGTCCTATTGGGGCAATGAGACCTTGACCGTGACGGAACGTTCAGCGCGAGGTTGATGACGAAAGGCCGCGCTGCACAGCGCGAAGGCGGTATTCGCGACGATGGATTTGGTGGTGCTGTCGAGCGTCGCGAGCGCGTCGATGCCGACCTGCCCGGTGCTCGGATCGGTGAGGCGAAGGCGCAATGTCTTCCGAAACACTGCGCTCGCGCTACAGCCGTAGCCAGCCACCTCTTGCTCGCAATCTGCGAGCGACCGTCCCGCTGGCTCGCTCGCCCACTGCAAGTCAGCTGGCCAGCAACCTTGGCCGCTCGCGACCGGTACCCCTTCAGCCGCCGCCGCACGCGCGCAAGCCTCCCCCCACTCAGTGTACAGCGTGCGCTCGGCGAGGCCGAGACTGGCAGCGACAAGCGTAAAACACACTGGACCAGGCACGCGCGAGCCGACGCTTGCTTCGACGTAACGCGACGCCGTGACGGTCGCGCTTTTACCGCAGCCGATGCTCGCCAAGGCGACCAGCAAGGCCGCGCACGCAGCGCTGCACCGTCCGCGCCAGCGACCAAAGCCGTCGAGTCTTCCGAGCGCGAAACGCAACCGATTCATGGCGTCCTTTTTCTAGCCCGCATTGACCCCGAGCGTCATCCCGGAAGGCGACCCGCGCGGTCCGAGAGGGCAGCGCGGGCAGGCCTGGCAAATTGAGCTCCGCTTTGTTGGCCGAGGCGCGCTCGGCGAGTGACGATTCGCGCACGCATGCAGCCGAATCTCATTCCTTCCAGTGTTTTCAGGCCCGCACCCCCTCCGCTTTGGTACGTCACGAACGGCGAGCTCACCGTCGGTCCGGTCGTCACGGGCCTATTGATTCGCGGTGTCGAGTTCGGGCGCGTCCCGGACTATTGCCACGTCAGCCCGTATCACGGCGAGTGGCGCGCGCTGAGCGCGGTCCGGGAGATCGCGGCACTGAGCAGCAAGGTGGGATCGAAGGCGCCCAATGCGCAGCAGCTCGCGGAATGGGCGCGCCCTGTCGAGCGCATCAAGGACGAGGAAGAGCTGAGCCACACCGTGACTTGGTTGTCGCTCGTGGCAACGGGCGCAGAGAGCGCCATGTTTCACTATCGTCGTCGCAACGCGAAGGTACTCGTCACGCGCTCCGTGCTCGGCCCCATTTCCCGCGAGCGCCTCGGTTACGCGCTGCCGGAAAACGACCTGGTTTTGCAAGCTGCGCGGCTCGGGCGACCCGTATTCGGACCGCCCTATGGCCCCACTGAGGACGCGCTCGCGATTCGTTTCGCCGGCAGCCGCGGCGGAGTCGGCGCCGCAGCCATGATTCCGATCTTCATCGGAGAGAACCTGACCGCGATGCTCGAGCTATCACGCCCCGGTCATGCCTTCCGTCGCAGCGATCTGCAACGCGCCGAGCGGCTCGTGCAACACGCGATGCGCACGCGCTCGAACTAAGAAATAATTGTCCGCTGGCGCGCCAGCCGAGCGTCTGAGGGGAAACCAGGTCGGAAAAGTCCGACCGGAACCCCACGGAGAGCGCGATGCAGGCACGAATGAAGAATCCGGCGATGATCGTTCCGAACGCCATTCAGCCGCTATTGGCAATTGCGCCATTGGTCAGAAATAGCGGCGTGCCCGGGCGCACGCTGGACTTGGTCCACTTGCGGGCGAGCCAAATCAACGGCTGCGGCTTTTGCGTCGACATGCACGCGCGCGAGGCGAAGAAATCCGGCGAAACCGACGAGCGCCTATTCGCGGTGGCCGCTTGGCGCGACACGCCGTACTTCAGCGCCGCTGAACGCGCGGCACTGGCACTGACTGAAGCTGCAACGCGGCTCAGCGATCGCGCCGACCCCGTGCCCGACGACATTTGGCGCGAGGCCACTCGACATTACGACGAGCCTGCGCTTGCGGCGCTCATTCTGTCGATCGCAACCGTCAACCTATGGAACCGCCTCAACGTGACGACGCGGCAGACCGCGGGCCCGCTGCCGCGTGAGCAGCACTGACGCTCGCTAGTCGGCCTCGGTGTCAGGGAGCGATCGAATCGCTCAGAATCGGCCTGAGAACGTTAGGCCCTTCGGCAGGGCTCGGTCCGCGGTCGCCTGATTGCCGACGGGGGAACGACGACCACTCTCCGGGCCGCCGGGCGTTACCGCGAGCGAGACGCCATCTTTCTGGTTGATGAGGATCAAGCCGACGAGGAGTCCGCCGACCTCCAACGCGCCGCCGGCATAGATGAGCGTGGTGTTTTTCGGCTTCTCAGTGCACTCGCCGGTGTCGCCAGAACAATCGAGACCGCCCGACAGCAAACCCTCGAGGAGCAGAGCCGACCCGACTCCTACGCCTCCGACCACGGTGACCCAGCCTGCGATACGAAGCCCGGAATTGTCGGTGTAATCCGCATGCAGGTGGGACGAGCCCGCCGGCAGCGTGACCTGATCGCCTTCCACCGCAACGCCCTTCGGCTTGGAGACACCGAAGGTGTACGTGCCCGCGGGCAAGGATGCCTGGCATGGGGCAGTGCAAATTTCGGAGAACCCCGTGGCAACCACGCCGAAGCCATTGCTGGCGAAGGCAGTCGCGGTGCCGTCTCGGCGGTAGAGCGTGTGCCCGTCAGGCGTCGAACTGAACGAGACATCTGCCTCCGCCGCATGCACGGTGACGAAGGGCTTATCGGTTTCGGAGCTGCGAGACCGTTGCGGAGGCGGCTTCGAGTCGGCGCCGCTTTCATCTTCGTCGTCATCTTCGTTGGCAGAGCGTTTCTTGTGCGCTGGGCTGGGCGCCGCGTCGGCGGGTCCCGCGTAGTCGACCTCCGAAGAAGCAATTTTGCGCGTCTCACCGGTCATGAGCACGATGGTGATGGAGCCACCAGGGACCGATTCAGCGATGGTGCCACGCAACAAACCGCCGTTCTTCATGCGGACGATGTCGGGGGGAGGCGCAGCGCCGTCCTTGGGCTCAGCCTCGGCACGCGCCGCAATTGAAAGACCCATGAACAGGGCCAACGCCGCACGACCCCATGCTCGCCCACATTTGCGCATTTTCGCTGATCTCCCACCAAAGAAATTCGAGGCCTACCTAGCATCCCTCGGCCAAACTCGTCAAAGCCCGCGGCCGCTGGCCCGCGCTGTTCGACCAAGCCACCGACAACGCCGACGGCAAGCGGGAGAAGTCGATCAGAGCCCCAGCCTGGGCGGAGCGAGCTCTTGTTAGCGAGCCGCTCGTGCTCCGCTCTCCATTACATGGGCCAGGCCGAGCCCGCGGACCCCGCCGATGGCTGCGGTCCGAGGCAAGCTGCTCACGTCGTATTCCGTGATGTGCTGCTTGAGCAATCCGCGACTGATATCATCGCCGGGCGAAGGAGACCGCTGGCATGGAGATGGCGTATCGCGAGCAGTGGGAGGCGGAGATCGCGAAGATGCGGCGGGTGCTCGCCGGCTTTGCGATGAAGGAGGAGTGCAAGTGGGGTAAGCCCACCTACACGGTGGATGGGAAGAACATTGTCATCATGCAGGGCTTCAAAGAGTACTTCGGTTTGGGCTTCTTTCAGGGCGCCCTGCTGAAGGACTCCAAGAAGGTGCTGGTGCAGCTCGGCCAGGTGCACGCCGGGCGAGTGATGAAGTTCACCAGCGTGAGGGACATCACGGCGAAGGCGACGACCATCAAGGCTTATGTGCGCGAGGCCATCGCAGTCGAGAAGGCTGGGCTGCGGATGGAGCAGAAGAAGACCTCGGAGTTTCCGGTTCCCCCAGAGCTGACAACGCGGTTCCGAAGAGACCCGCGTTTCAAGCGCGCCTTCGAGGCACTGACGCCGGGGCGGCAGAGAAGCTACCTCTACCACTTTGCTGCGGCCAAACAGTCGGCGACGCGGCTGGCACGAATCGAAAAGGCGGTGCCAGCGATATTCGAAGGCAGAGGGTTCCTGGAGAGGCGCTAACCATTCACGACACTCTGGCCTGATGCATCGAACGGCTGCAGCAGGCGTCGGGCAACGGCCCTGCGGCGATTGCCCAAGTGCGCCTCGTTGCCGGCGCAAACCATCGCCCCCCATGATGCTCTACCGCGCGAGGGAAGCGTCAACCTGTGCAACTTTGCGTAGCGACTCACTCAGCACTGGACGCCGCGATGGGCGTTGGACGCGAACTCCGGCACCGCGCGCCGACGTGTGCAAACAGTAGTTTTTTGTCGACCATTGGACGTCAGATTGTCGCGATCCATAGTCCGACGGTGAGCCGGCGCAACCTTGGGCCTCAGATGGATCCAACGCCAGATATTGCTGACCAGCTACCGTTTGCGTGGCTTTGCCGGACCTGTCGTCTCCATTCGGACTGCGACCTCCGTACTCGAGAATCCGCGGAGATTGCAGCTGAACAGCACTTCGCGGAATGCCACCCCGGTCGCGCTACCAAGTACACCATCATTCATGGGTTCGCCCGCTGTCAGTGGCGACCGAGACGGTTCTTTTCCCGAATCTGCGGAAAGCCTGCGAGCTGGGTTCACCCATCAGCGGGCCAAGTTCATCTGTGCAAAGAACACCTGGGAGGTTGAGATGACCCTCTCGTCGTCCACGGGCTCTGCATTGATCGACCCGCGAAGCCCCCGACCCTCGTCCCCCCAACCAGTTGATTCGATTCTCTAATCTGCGGAGGAGGAGGGATTCGAACCCACGGTACCCTTACGAGTACGCCGGTTTTCAAAACCGGTGCCTTAAACCGCTCGGCCACTCCTCCGGGAAGGCGGGGGAGCCTACACCGACGTGCGCGGAAACGGGTCGCGAATTTAAGGACGGCTGATGCGGCTCAACCGACACGCGGTTGCGGTAGCCGAGACGCACACGAACCCTCAGTATTGCCTGCATTTCCGCGATTTTTGGTTGGTCTGGGGTTTGCTCTAGGGGGTAGGTGCCGGCGTGGATGCTGGTGGAGGTTAGGCCGATGAATGGTTCAGAGAATACGCGCTGGGTTGCGGTGAGTGCGCTCGGCGCGGCCATGTTCGCGATCGGATTTTCGTTTGCGGGCGTCGCGTGTAGCGCGCGCGACGTGAGCGTCACTGAGGCCGCGCGCGCTGCGGCGAGCGCGAGCGCGTTACCCCTGCCCGCTTCGAGCTTGGGCACCGTCGCTACTGTGGTAAACGCCGGGACGACGCCAATGCCGGCGCTAGCGACCGCGCGTTCGGGCGATCCCAAAGCTAAGGTGAGCGATCAGGGACTCAAGTTGAAGCGCTTCGTGGTCACGCGCAAAATCGAGGACCGCGAGCCAGTGGCGGGCGATGATTTCAAGCTCGGGAGTGGGCCGGTATACGCTTTCGTGGAGCTCGAGAACTCGGGCAGCGCACCGCGCAGCGTGCGTCTGCTCTTCGAAAACGAGGACACGAAGGCAACCGTCGGGCACGTGAAGCTCAGCGTGCCGGGCTCGCAACCGCACTACCGCACGTGGGGCAACACGCGCTTGATTCGCGACCCCGGGCATTGGGTCGCGGTGGTATCGACGGCCGATGGCGTCGAGCTCGGGCGCGCGCCGTTCGAGGTGAAGGGCTAAGCGCGCGCCAAACACAGGCGCACTCAATCCACCGAGACGCGAGCGCGCGTCTGCTTCTTTTGGGCGTGCACGCGCTTCTCGGCGACGCGCGCGGCTTTTTTGGCGCGACTCGGTTTGGTCTTGCGCCGCTTCTTCGGCGTGACCGTGACGGCGCGCACGATCTCAGCCAGTTTTTGGCGCGCGTCTTCCAAATTGTCTGGCTGATTGCGGGTCAGTTGGCTGGTGACCTGCAGCCGGCCCTCAGCGTCCAGACGCGCTGCAGCGCTCACGCGAAGGCGCGCTTTGAGCTCGTCGCTGAGTGCGCTGCTGTGCTCGAAGTCGAAGCGCAGATCGATCTTGCTCGCGACCTTGTTGACGTTCTGACCACCCGGGCCCGAGGCGCGCACGGCTGTCCAGCGCAGCTCGGCTTCCGGAATGACGACGTGTGCGACGACCAGCGGCCCCATAGCGGCTTCGAATTGACACCGATCTCGGCGTTGCGCAAGCAAACCCGAGCCGCGAGAGCGCTGGCGCACACGCGCGACCCGCGAGGCGACCCCCCAATTCAGGGGCTGGTGTATTCGAATTCATAGAAAAACGGCTCAGTAAGGCCGATTTTGCCGGCAGGTGCCCGCGCGCTCAGCATGACCATGTTCTTCGCGCCGATGTAGAGCATGCCGTCCCAGTCCGTTTTGTCGGGGCAGTGCGACATGAAGTGGATCGACGAGCGACCGGCCTTTTCAACGAAGCCGTCGAGCTTGAGCTTGTCGCTGCAGCGGCCCTGAATTTTCATCATCACGCGCAGCAAGGTTTTCTCGCTGGGCTTTTCGGTCGGCACGGGGAGCACGCTCACGGTGTACGTGGTCTCGCCAAGCGTGACGGCGCGCACGGTGCTGTCGCCTGATTTCTTGTCGACCGAGCCACCCGGCATGGCCACTGAAAAACCGTTCGCGGAATCGCTGACGCGCTCCCAGCCTTCGGGCAAAACGGCTGGGGCGTCCCCTGACTTTTGAGTGGCTGTACCGGACGAACAGGCGGCTATTTCCCTGAATTTAGCCGAGCAGCTCTCGGGTGCGACGTTCGCGCAAGTGAGATCTTTGGCGTCGCGCGCACACTCGAGCGCAGCGCGCACTTGGTCCGCGCAACCCGCCGGTGGTGGATCGTACTTGCCACAGTTGACGCGACAGTTCTCGACCGAAACCTTGCCGCACTTGGCAACCAGCTTGTCACACTTAGCGTCGCAGATTGGAATCAACGCGGGGGCAGGAGCAGGCGCTGACGTGGTGTCTGCGCTGTTGGCGGGGGGCGTCGGTACGACGGCATCAGCGCCGGCTGGCATCGGCGCATCGCCCGCAGCCGCGGGCGCGACGCTGGCGGAAGAAGCCGGCGGCGGCGACGCAGCGGGTGGTGACCCGGCACAACCTGCAAGCCCGATCAGCGAAAGCGCGAACGCCAAAGTAGCCCTCGACCTCATGCGCGCGACGCTAACCTGAATTGCGGCGATTTGCGCACTTTTCGCGCGCCACCCGCGCCGTTCCGTCAACGTGGTCGAGAGCCCTGCGCGGGTAGGAGCCGAGCCAAGCTCAATTCACCGCGCGGTTTCGCCTTGAGCTCCACGGATAGCTCACGCGCCAGCGCATCGTCTGGGTCCAGTTGGCGCAAGGTCGTCAGCGCGTCGTCCGCGTTCTTGCGGTCGCCGAGCGCGGCGGCCACCAGCGCTTGGCCGCGTGTTTCAGCGGAGAGCACGGAGCGTGTCGCGGCGTCGCGCGCCCCGTCGTGCTCGGTCTCGGCGATCACGCCTTGGAATTCGTCCAGCCCTTCGAGCAAGCCTGCCACGCGATCGGAGCGACCTAAGGGCTCTGGCGCAAAACGCATGAAAAATGGCTGCGGAATCAGGTGTTCGAGCTGGGCATGGTCGAACTGCGGATCGAATTCAACGAACAGCGAGCGAGCGTCCGCCAACGTCGAGAGCGCGTATTCACTCGGTCGACCGCTGAGCGCGACCTCGCGAATCAGCGGCGCGAGCGCGGGCTCAGCGGCGAGCAGGCGCGCCCGGACGTTGCCGCGCTCAAGCAGGGGCATGGGCACGACCACGACATCTGGCCGCTCGCCGCACACTACGCGCGCCGCAAACAACCGCCAGGCGATGGCCTCCGAGCGCAGCAAGAGCAAGCCGCCCGGCGGTACACTGGCCAGGGCTTCATCGGTCCAAACCTGAGCGGCGGCCTCGTTGGTGCGATCGGCGGCGAATGCCGAATCCTCGGCGCCCACGAAAACCAGCGTAAAGTCGAACACGACCAAGAGCACGCTGGCGGTCTCCGCAAACGGGATGCGCGCGCGAGTGAGCGCCACTGCGCTGGCTTGAACCGCGAGCGCAGCACTGACGGCGAGGGCGACGATCGCCAGCAAGCGCAGCGCACCCAGCGCATCCGGCGTGAGCAAGCCCACGCGATGCGCGGGAATTGCCAGATCCCCCAGCACGAACACGAGCAGCGGCACGAATGAGCCGCGCGTGCATTGGCGCATCACGCCAATGACGAGTCCACCGACCGCGAGCCCGAATGAGATCACGCCCACGTCGGCGAGCCACGAGGCAAGCGCGGTGCTGCGGGCACCCGAGGCGTCGACCAGCACCAGGCTGGACGCGTCGAGGCCGTGACCAAAATCCAGGCCCGCGTGCGACGCCAGTGGGCGCACTAGCAGCGGCAGCAGTGACAGCCCCAAAATGACCGCAAATCCACCGAGAAAAGCCAGCAGAGTGCGGACCCGAGGCAACGCCCAATGGGCGGCACCTTGCGCTACCAAAGCCACCACCAGCACCAGCGCAGCCGCATGTGCCTCCGAGAGTGTCAGTGCCGTGAGCGCGCCGAGCGCGACGGACAAGCGCGCGTCTTTGCGGCGCACCGTTTCGAACCCGAGCAGCAATCCGGCGAGCACCAACGCCGTTGCTAGCGCCGAGCCACCAGCGACGGTGCCTTCGAGCTGAAAGCTTTGCGCGAGCGTGGCCGTCAGCGCAGCAGCCAAGGCCAGAGCCGGAGTCAGGCGCGGTGTGTCGATCGCCCGCTCCAAAATGCGGCGCGCGAGCACGTAAATTAGGTACGCCGAGAGCGCGAGTGACAGCGCGCCAACCCACGACGCGCGCAGCCAGCGGCCGCCGAGCGGGATCAGCGAGGCGAGCTCGACGAGCACGGTCGTGATCCGTCCTTCAGTCCCGGCCGGCACCAAGCCGAGCGCGCGCACGATGGGTAGGTCGTCCCGCCAGACGGGTGACGGGCTGGCGCGGAAGATGGTCACCAGCAAAGGCACGAGGAATGCCGCACGTCGGAAGACGGTGTCGAGCCAGTGCCTCGAGGTCGAGGCGCGGGGACGGCTTTCGAGGGTCACCTGCTCTCGGTGCCACGACGCGAGATTTCGGCCTAGTTTTCTGCAGAAAGATTGAGCAGCACCGGTTGAAGCGCTAGAACGCGGGCTCTCCGGCCCCGACGGCCGGGTGCAAAGGACGACCTCTTGGCGCGCTTCATCGACGAGCTCAAACGCACTCACGACTGTGGCGCCTTGCGCGCTTCGGACATTGGCAAAGAGGTCGTGCTCTTCGGCTGGGTCGCGATCCGCCGAGACCACGGCTCGTTGGTGTTCGTGGATCTGCGAGACCGCGGTGGCGTGACGCAAATCGTGTTCGACTCGGAGACCTCGAAGCAGGCCCACGACATCGCGAATACGCTACGCCCCGAGTGGGTAGTCGGCATTCGTGGCACCGTGCGTTCGCGCGGCGAACAGTTCAGTAAGAAGGAGGGCAAGCTCGTCAGCGCGGCCAACCTGAACATCCCAACCGGTGAGGTCGAGATCAGCGCGATCGAGGCGTTCGTATTCAACAAGGCTGAAACGCCGCCCTTCTCTCTGGAAGACACGCTCGATACGCGTGAGGAAGTGCGGCTCGAGTACCGTTACCTCGATCTGCGGCGCCAGCCGTTGCAACGAGCTTTGCGCATGCGCCACAACGTGAACCTCGCGACGCGCAACTACTTGTCATCGCAAGGTTGCCTCGAGCTCGAGACGCCCGTGCTCGTGAAGTACACGCCGGGCGGCGCGCGCAATTTCTTGGTTCCGTCGCGCTTGCACGCTTCCAAGTTCTACGCGCTGGCGGAGAGCCCACAGCTCTTCAAGCAATTGTTCATGGTTGCGGGCTACGATCGCTATTTTCAGATCGTGCGCTGCTTTCGGGATGAAGATCTGCGCATCGACCGTCAGCCTGAATTCACGCAGATCGACATCGAGCTCAGCTTCATCAACCAGGACGACCTCTTTCAGCTCGTCGAAGGCCTCGTTTTCACGATCTGGAAGGCCGCGCTGGGCATCGATTTGCACGAGCATTATCCGGATGGTCGCTTCCCGCGCTTGAAGTTCGAGGACTCGATGCGCGACTACGGCAACGACAAGCCGGACTTGCGCTTCAGCCTGCCACACGTCGACATCACCGAGGTCGTGATCGAGCACGACGGCGGCGGTGTTCCGTTCTGGCAACCCATCGCGGAGAAGTTCAAGAGCAAGGCCTACCGGCGAGACTTGCCGGCCGAGATCGTCAAAGCCTTGGTCGTACCCGCGAGCGCACCGCTGTCGCGCACCGATCAAGAGAAGCTCGAGCAACTCGCCAAGGGCATGGGCGCTGGCGGGCTGGCGCGTGCGAAGGTCGGTCCGGACGGCACTTGGGTGCAATCACCACTCGCCAAGAGCGTCACGCCGGAGATGGCCAAGGCGATCAACGCCGCGACCGGCGCAAAAGAGGGCGATCTGCTGCTGTTTCAGTTCGGCAAGACGTCGCTCGTGCACATGGTGCTCGCCAACTTGCGCGTGCATTTGGCCAAGAAGCTCGGACTCATCCCGGAGGTTGGGCACGGCGGGAAGTGGAATTTCTTGTGGGTCGTCGAACCGCCCCTGTTCGAGTACGACGACGAGCACAAGCGCTGGGCCGCCGCGCACCACGCGTTCACGCGGCCCCACGACGACCACGTGGACCTGATCGAGAGCGACCCAGGCAAGGTGCTCTGTTACCGCTACGACCTCGTGCTCAACGGCTTCGAGATCGCCGGTGGCTCGATTCGCTTGCACGATCCGGATGTGCAGGCCCGCGTATTTGCCGCGCTCGGAATCAAGGATCAAGAAGCCAAAGAGAAATTCGGCTTCCTCTTGTCGGCGCTACGCTTCGGCGCACCGCCACACGGCGGCATCGCCCTGGGCATGGATCGCATCGCCATGCTGCTCGCCGGGACCGAGAGCATCCGTGACGTGATCGCGTTCCCGAAAACCCAAAAGGGGACGGATCTGATGAGCGACGCGCCCGGTCTGGTCGGACCAAACCAGCTCGCCGAGCTCCGGATCCGTACCGTCGGCGAGAGCTAAAGCGGGTTCTCGGCGGGTGACTCGTGCTGACCCGCGACCTGACTTGAGCCGTTTTGTCCGGCGCGCTGCCCCGTCCCGGGCGGCGCATTCTCCGTCCTCGACTTGACCGCGGGTTCTCGGCGAAACTGGGAGGAAACCCGCCGATGAGCGCTCGCATTCTGGTTGTCGACGACAGCCCCACGATTCGCAAGGTCGTGGGGTCCATCCTGGAGGCACGGGCCTATCAAGCCCTGCTCGCGGGTGACGGCCAAGAGGCGCTAGAGATGCTGGGCACCGAGAAGGTCGACCTCGTTCTTCTCGATTTCGTCATGCCGCGCATGAACGGCTACCAGTTCTGTCGCGAGCTGCGCGCGGATCCGGAGCTCAAGAATCTGCCCGTCGTGCTGATGAGCGCCAAGGGCGACAAGATCCGCGGCCAATTCGTGCAGCAGACCGGCGCGATCGATGCCATCACCAAACCCTTCGACGCGCGTGGCTTGATCGCCGTGATCGAAGGCGCGCTGAAGAAGCACGGTGAAGGCCGAGGTCGACCCGTTCCGGAAGCCGACACGATGCCGGAGGACGAGGATTCCGGCACCGAGAGCCTGCGCCCGAGCCGCACGAGCTTCAGTGAAGATCCGGGGCTCCGCAAAGTGCAGGCGGCGCAGGAATTCGGGCTCGCGCTCAGCCGCGTCGTCACCCCGGAACTTGCCAAAATCCCGGAGCTTTCGCCACAAATCACCGAGGCCGTCGGGCTCGCGGTGCAGCGCGCGATCACGCCCGACTCCATGGGTGCGATCT
Source organism: Polyangiaceae bacterium (assembly GCA_035485095.1). Lineage (GTDB taxonomy): Bacteria > Myxococcota_A > Polyangia > Polyangiales > Polyangiaceae > PMG-095. The sequence continues at coordinate 14,363 of DATHOI010000726.1, forward strand.
CGACCTTGCTCAAGTCGCTGAACTTCGGCGAGAACACGCGCGACGCGCTGGCCGGTGACATTTCCGTGATCTCGATCGCGGAAGTGTTGCAATTGCTCGACCTGCAGCGGCAATCCGGTGTGCTCAGTATCTTCACGCGCTACAGCGAGATCACGTTGTACGTGAAACAAGGTCGCTTGGACTTCGCGGCCTCGCGCGGGTTGCGCGTCGAATTTCGCATCGGCCGCTACTTGGTCGAAGACGGCACGATCACACGAGACGAGCTCCAAACGGTGCTCGACAACCGCGCCGGTTCGAAGCGTTTGCTCGGTGAGCTCTTGATCCAGTTGGGCATGGCCACCGAAGAGCAAGTGCGCCGCGCGCTCGTGCGCCAAACCACCGAGCTCGTCTATGAAGTGGTGCGTTGGAACAAGGGGCGCTTCGCCTTCACCGTGGGCGCCGAAACTCTCGCCGCCAGCAAGGCTGCGCTCGGCATCGAAACCGGCGGCCTAGTGATGGAGGGCTTCCGGCGCGTCGACGAGTGGCGCTTGATCGAGGGCAGCTTCGACTTCGACGAAGTGCTGTATCACGACACCGTCGCCATCGAGCGTTTGGGTGAGGACGCCAATCTGACGCGTCAGGAACGCGCCGTGCTCAGCGCGATCGACGGCGAGCGCACGATCCGCGAGATCGTCGATCTCGCTGGTGGCAGCTCGTTCGAGCTGTGCAAAATCATGTACCAATTCCTCAACTCACGCCTGGTGCGGCGCCGCGCCGCTTGAACCATGGCGCCACGCGCTGGGCTCCTCGTACGACGCGGCAGCGAGAGACTGTTCATCCCAGCCAATATTGCGAGGCATCTGGTGCCCCTGCCGCGCCTGAGTCGCGTGCCTTGGGACACAGTGCAAATGGCACTGGTCGGGGGCGAGGTGGTCGCGGTGATCGAGCTCGCTGAGCCCTGTGGTTTGTTGGTTTTGTGCGATATTTCTGGGCAATCCGTGGCGCTCTCCGGGCTCTCGGCGGAACGCGCCGGCTTCTTTCCAGAGAGCGGGACGGGGGTGCGCGTCGATGACGCGATCGTCCCCGCGCTCGATCTAGCGTCCGCGCTGGCGCAATTTCAAACTCACCCCACGCAGCACGAGGACGACCCACCATGAGCCAAGGTTTCGATCCGAGTTCTAAGCTCTCGAACAGCGGGGTGCCAACGCTGCAAGGCGCTCGCATCTTGGCGGCACTGGGCGCTGCCAAGACTGCCGCGACGCGCGGCGCAGCCGACCAGAAGTCGGCAAGTGCTCTCGTCGTGCGCCAGCACGGCGATCTCGACGCCCTGCAAGAGGCTGGACAGAAGCTCGGCGCGCGCGGGCGCGACATCCGAAACAGCTTGCTGCTGCTGCGCGAGTCAATCGACCGTGCCAAGCTGACCGCCCTGAACGCGGGTCTGGAAGGCGCGCGGCTAGGCGAGCCCATCGGCAAGGCCTTGGTGGTGATGGGCGACGAGGTTCGCAACCTGCTCGCGCGGGCCATCGATGCGCTGGAAGAACATGCCTCTCTCTTGGCCGAGGCCGATCGTGACCGCGAACGTTGCCTTTCGGACCTTGCGCACATCGGCGACGGCGCGCGCGAGCTGCGCGGAACGCTCACGCGCGCCGAGGAACAGAGCCAACTCACGAGCGCTCTGCTGGGCGAGGTGCACATCGACCTGGCAGAAGCGTTCGGCACGGATCCGGAGGCCGCGCGCATCTTGGCGAGCAGCGCAGGACAGGTAAAGACCTTGGCCGACTCACTGCTCGAGCTGTCGCAGCGCTCGCCACTCGGCGTGGCCGCGCTACGCGAGCTACTCGATCCGCTGCTCTCGCTCGTTGCCACGTCGCAGGATACGGAACGCGAACGGTGACGAGCTCGTCGGCGGAGCTCAGTCGGCTTTTGGCGGGCGAGATCGCGCGCCGCGTGCTGCTCTTGTCCGACCCGAATGCACCGGAGATCGAAGTGCGCGCCGCGCTCCATTCACTGAAGGGGTCGGCGGCAATGGCTGGGCACCCGGAGCTCGCGCTGGTGATCGGACAGCACAGTCATCGGGTGCGCGAACAGAGGCCCGACGCGCGAGCCGAGACGCTGCAGCTGCTCGCATTCGTGCTCGAACGACTACGCCGGAATCTGCCGCCATTTGCCAGCGTTTGGCCCGAGCCACCGCCCTTTTTGGCGGCGTCGGTGCTCGATACGAAGTACCGCGCCGAATACTACACCGCGATGCGCGACCGGCTCGGCGAGCTCGACGTCGTTCTAGCGAGCACCGACGATGCGCTCGGTGGGCTCGAACGCGCCCAGCGTGGCGTGCACGCCATGAAAGGCGCCGCGGCAGCGCTCGGCGACGACGTGACCGCTTGGTACTGTCATGGGCTCGAAACGACGCTGCGAGCCGTACCGCGCCAGGCGGAGCGCGCGGTGGACGCGCTCGTCGAGCTAGCGCGACACCGCGCCTTGTTCACCTTGTTGTTCGAGGATCAAGCGCGAGGCCTCGAAACGCTACGCGCTCTCGCACAGCGTCGCGTCGCCGAGCCGCCCGCGCAGGCACGGCCGCGCAGACGCAGTCGCCCGCCAAGTCGACCCCCGAGCGGCGAATTCGAGCCGGACGCCGAGGCCTCCGTCAAAGTGCCCGTACACACGCTCGACGCTCTGAGTGAGCGCCTGGAGCACGTCGCTCTCGTGTACGATGAGTTGCTCCGAACCAGCGAAACCGCCCGCCAATTGGCCAATCGCCTACGCGACATTGGAGCGAGCTTGAGCGAGGCGCGTCGGCAAGTTGCCGCTCCGCAGCCGAACCCTCACATGACTGGCGCTCTGGCGCGCATTGAAGTCGCGGGGCAAAAGTTGCGCACCAGCGCGGCCAACGCGGATCGTGGCGCGGATTTATTTCGACGGAATGCCGAATTTTTGCACGCGCGCACCAGTGAAATGCGCACTGAGCTGAGCAGTTTACGCCGCACGTCCCTGCGCTGGCTGTTCGAGCGCGTGACGCGAGCCATCGCGCGCGACGCAGACAGCGAAGGCAAGCGCGTCGAAGTCGAGATGATCGGACGCGACGTGCCGATCGATCGTCGGCTGGCAGAGCGTTTGCTCGACACGGTGCTGCAGCTCGCGCGCAATTCGGTGGTGCACGGCATCGAGGCCCCGGAGCAGCGTGCGTTTCTGGGCAAGCCGGAGCTCGGCAAAGTCACGCTGTCGGCCGAGCAAATCGGCGAATGGCTGCGCATCACGGTGGCCGACGACGGACGCGGCGCCGATGTGCAGCGCATCCGCGAGCTGGCCATCGCCGCGGGTGCGGTGAGCGAAGAAGCCGCGGCGCGCGCCAAAGAAGACGATCTGTTGGCACTCTTGTTTTTGCCGGGCCTCACCACGCACGAGCGCGCGGATCTCCTGGCAGGTCGTGGGCTCGGCCTCGACTTGGTGCAGGACACGATTCGTCGTCTGGGCGGGACGATCCGTCTGCGCAGTCGCGCGGGTGGTGGCCTCACCGCGACGTTCGAGGTTCCGAACGATCACACTGTCGTCGAGGTGCTCTGGCTCGAGGAGCTCGGGCAACGCTTTGCCCTGCCCGTGAGCTTCACGGGTCGCGTCGAGCGCGTGAGCCCGAATCAGCCAGCGCCCGTGCGCCTCGCGCGCTGCCTCGGCCAGGCGAGCTCACGCGCGGCCCCGCTTTCTCTGGAGCTGACCGTTTATGGCATCGCGCCGATCCACATCGGGCTCGATGCCGTGGGCGATATCGAACAAGTCGGGCTGCGCGCACTGCCCGATTTGATCGCCGAACGGGGTCCGTACGGCGGCGCGATCTTGCAGACGGACGGCTCGCTCTATCTCGCGCTCGACGCGCCGCTGGTGGCAGCGCGTGCCTGGACACTGCGCCCGGTGGACGCGCCATGACGAAGCACGAACCGAGCTTACCCGGTCTCATCACGCGCTTGACCGAGGAAGATCTCGACGCAGTGCGAGCGATCCTCGAGCCGAGCGATCTGCACGTCGATTTGGCGGCCGAGCTGAAGCGCGACATCGCCCTGCCTTGGGTGCTTCGCGCGCCAGACGGCTTCGTCGCGGGTTTCTTGTTGGCTTGGAGCGTCGCCGACGAGCTGCATTTGCTGGAGCTCGCCAGTCACCCCGAGCGACGCCGCCAAGGCGTCGCCCGCACGCTGCTCGCTGCGCTGATCGCTCACGCGCGACAAAACCAAAAGCGCCTACTCTTGCTCGAAGTGCGACGCTCGAATCGAGCCGCCATCGCGCTCTATGAAAGCTCCGGTTTTCGGCAGACGGGCGTGCGTCGCGGCTACTATTCGGACACAGCCGAGGACGCCCTCGAAATGCGCATCACGTTCGACCCGACGAGCGGCGAAATCCTACCCGAATCGAGCTAAGGTCATGGGCGTGCCAGGTCCGTCACGAGCGCATCAGGCGCACCTGCGAAGCGCCGTCTTCGCGCTCTCTCTCGCGCTCGGCACGGGCTGCGAAGAGCACAGGAGTCCGAGCACGCGCGACGCGGGCCTGACCGAACCGAGCCCAAACGCCAGTATTTTGCCGGCGCCGCTCGCGAGCGGCGCCGACCCGCCCGGCATCGGTAAGCCGCCGGACGCGGGGAAGCCGATCGCCGATGCGGGCACCTCGGACGCCGCACCGCCGGAGCCCCGCTCTTTGCGTGAGGATCAGGCGCTACCCAGCGAAGTTCCGCGCGAGACTAGCGGGCTCACCTTGATCGCGCGCTTCCGCTGGCCGGACGTCCCGCCAGCCATGCGCAGCCCTGAATTGAACGCAGACGGCCTGCAGCACCTGCGCGACGCCGTTGCTTTCGACCTAGTCATCGACCTCGTCGGTGCTCGCATGCGTCTCGCCTTCGCATCGCGCGCCTTCACGGTGCCCCCGGGCGCGGAGTTGCACGCGCGCGACGACCTGTACGGGCACGCGTTGCTCTGGCCCAACCGTACGACCTACACGGTGCTCTCGCCGGGCGCGCTACGCAGCATGTTGTCCGAACAACGCGCGGACGTAGTCCCGCTAGTGCGCGCGAAAGTCGGCCCATTGCCCGACGGATCGCTGCTCGGACTCGCCACGGAACGCGAAGAGTTGTCGACGCCCACTGGTAAGCTCGAGCTCGAACAGGCCCGAGCAAACAACCCGCAGCCTGCAAATAGCGCGTGGCCGAGCGGCGCGAGTCTGTGTCACTTGCTGGTCGAGCTGGCGGGGGCTTCGCCCGCTCTGGCCACGTGTCGCGCTGATTTGGTGCCGCTACGCGCGGCCTATTCTTGGCCCGGTGGCGGACACTTCGCGTTCGAGGTGTCACGCATCACACGGCATAGTGACCTGAATCCGTCGCTGTTTGCCATGCCTCCGGCAGGAGCCGAGTTCCGGCAGAGCGAGCTTCCACCGCCACCGCCCACCGCTCTACTCTCGGACAGCGAGCTCGGCGAGCTTCGCCTTCGACCTGCGGCACGCAGCGAGCGCCCGGATCCTGGCGCGCCCAAAGCCGGGCTGCTCGCGGCCAACCACAGCGAGAGCCTGCGTTACATCAGCGTCGACGGCGTGCCGGCCGCGCGACTACCACCCGGCAGCGAACAGCTGCTGCTCGGCTTACGCCCGGGCAAATACCTGATCGCTGCGCGAGATTTTTTCGGCACCGAGGATCAAGCGGCAAAGGTAGTCGAAGTGCCGGCGCGCTTCAGCCTCGGGGATGAGCCCGAAAAGAACCGCTAGCCATCACGACGCCTCACGAGTCGAGCACGCGCGGGCCGACTCCGTAGTCTTCCTCGCCAAATTCGCTGCCTTCGTAGCCGCCATCGACCAGCCTGGCGTGCAGGGTCTCGACGGCTACCTCGATCGCTTCGAAGCGCGTCGAGAACGAGAAATACTCGTCCTCCGGAAGAGGCGGTAGGGCTGCCAAGCGTTGCGCCAAAAATTCGTGATCCTCCGGAGCCACGCGCAGCATCGAACGCGGCCCGTCGTGCTCGGTTCCAGAAAATACCGCGTCGTAGGCGATGCCGATCGGATTGAACCACAGAAACACGATCCGCTCGCAGATCGCCCAATCATGCACGTTGATGGTTGGCACTTTCCAAAATCCACCAAAGCGCGCACGCACGACCTCACCGAAGTAGGCACCCGCCGCGCGCGTGATCAAGGGCTCGAGCTCGGGGCGTTCTCGGATGGTTTCGCGAGACAGTGTCGCGTAGTGATCGAGCAGGGGTAGCGTCTCCGGCGTGAAGTCGAGCTCGACCTTCAACGCGCGCCGCACGTACTCGAGACACGCGCTCACGTAGTCGGGGATGGGCTCGGGAGGTGGCTGGAACTCGGTCAT
>DATHOI010000727.1:0-8994 GCA_035485095.1 Polyangiaceae bacterium
CGGCGCTTTTGCACTCAGTTTCGCCGGTGCCGCACACTCACCCGTGGAGCGCCCGCTATGTGTAACACGAACACAAACCCAAACAATCGTGTAACAAGCGCCTCAAGATGGAGCGCTACGCTGAATCCATGCTCGAATCGAGACTCGGTATTCTGCCCGCACTCCTGTTGTCGGTGCTGGCCTTCGTGTCCGTCTCCGCGTGCAAGTCGCACAACAGCGACGACGCAGCGGCTGATTCGACGGAGCAGCCCGTCTCGTCCGCGGAGCCCGGCGGCCATCGCAAACACGAGCTGCCACCGGCCGCTTTCGACGCCTGCCAAGGCAAAGGCGTCGGCGACGCGTGCACGGTGCAATTCAAAGACAAGCAGTTCGAGGCCAAGTGCGCAGCAGTGCCTGACGGTCGCCTGGCGTGCCGGCGAGAGCACAAGAAACCCGAAGGGTCCTGAGCTTCGCCTCGCAGCTAGAGCCTTCGTTCGGCGGGCAAAACTGAGCGGCCGAGCGCGCGCGGCCGCGGGCCCGATTGCCAACGCTTGAGCCTCAGGCTACGGATCGGGCCGTTGACGCGATGACTCGCCCGCAGCACGCCTTCAGATCTGGCTCGCTTTCCGCGAAAAAGGCGGGCAGGCGCGGCTTTTTTCTGGGGCTGCGCGCGCTCTGTGCGTTGCTGATCGCGGTCCTGCAGCTCTCCTCCGCCCTGCATTTCACGCTCGTGCCGCACACGTTCTCCGCTGCTTTGGGCGGCATCGTGCATGTGCATGCGGAGTCCGTAGCTCACGTGGACGGCGCGCGCTCGCACGGCGCCAAGTCGCAATCTCTCGTGGCCGACGCGCTGTCGTGTGCCGTCGACCTGTGTCCGTTCGTGGATGCGCCCCACGCGTCACCACCCCACCTGGCCGCGAGCGTATCCGGTGCGGCGACCTTCGGCGCGACGAGCCTGCTGTCCGAAGCCGAGGCGCGCTCGTCGAATGCGCGGCGCGTCTTTCTGAGCGCGCCCAAAACGTCACCGCCGGTCTGAGCGAGACTCCCGCTCAACTCGTCGATCAGCGCTCGCGCGCCCTGAGAGAGCTCGCCCACCGTCGGGCCAGTGTCGCGCCGAGCCTAAGTGATGCTTCGCTCGCCGAGGAATTCGGCCATTTTCAACCTATTTGGTCTCATCATGCGCCATCGATCCCAGCTTTGCTCGAGAGCTCGCCCGAGTGCCCGTCTCGTCGGCGCGGCGCTGTGCCTGACGGCCCTCATGAGCGTCGCGCACGCTCGGGCCGCAGACACCATCGTTCCCCCGCACGTGCGCACACAGGTCGCCCCCGCGTGGCCCGCCAATCAGCCGAGTGATCACGACCTCGACGTGATCGTGATCGTGACGGTGGCCGCCGACGGCGCCGTACTCGACGCGCACGTCGACGACAGCGTCGGCGCAGACTACGACAATGCCGCGATTGACGCGGTCAAACATTGGCAATTCGACCCCGCGACGCGCAACGGCCAAGCGATTCCAGCGCGGGTGCGAGCGCTCGTGCATTTCGAGACCCCCGCGCACGAAGCTCCGCCGCCCGCTGCGCCGACACCAGCGCCGCCAGAAGCGCCGGACACTGCAACCCCTGCCGCAGCAACCGCCGCGAGCAACGCGGGCCCCACGCAAGCCTCACCCGTAGCCGCTCCCGAAGTGAGCCCGGCGCCCGCAGAGCCAACTGAGATTACCGTCGCTGGCCGCGCTCGACCGCCGACGCGCGGCGCCTCCGACTTTTCGATCACGGTGGGCGAGTTGCAGCACGTGCCCCGCAAAAATGCCTCTGAGCTGCTCAAACTCGCGCCCGGCGTGCTGCTCACCAATGAGAGCGGAGAAGGCCACGCCGAGCAGGTCTTCTTACGAGGCTTCGACGCCAAGGAAGGGCAGGACATCGAATTTTCGCTGGGCGGTATGCCGATCAACGAAAGCGGCAACCTGCATGGCAACGGTTACGCTGACACGCACTTCATCATTCCCGAGCTCGTGTCGTCATTGCGCATCGTCGAAGGGCCCTTCGATCCCCGACAGGGCAACTACGCAGTCGCTGGCAGCGCCAACTACGAGCTTGGCCTCGCGCAACGCGGCTTCACTGCAAAATATACGGGCGGCAGCTTTGGCACCGAACGCCTGCTCCTGCTCTGGGGACCCGACGGCGAGAGCAGCGGCACGTTGGCCGGCGCGGAGATCTACAAGACCAACGGCTTCGGTCAAAACCGCGACGCGGAGCGCGCGACTGCCATGGGCCAGTATGAGGGGCGCGTCGGCAAGGACGGTTCGTATCGGATACTCGCCACTGCCTACGCTACCCACTTTCACAGCGCCGGAGTGATTCGCGAGGACGACTACGAGGCTGGCCGAATCGGCTTCTACGACAGCTACGACTCGTCCTCCTTCGCTAACGAAAAAGTGCCGGAGGGCGGGGATTCTTCGCGCTATTCGCTATCTGGAGACGTGGAGACACGATCCGGTGATGCTCGGCTCTCGCAGCAAGTCTTCTTGACCTACCGCTCGCTCCGCCTGCTCGAGAACTTCACCGGCTTTCTGCTCGATGTACAGGAGCCGCTGCAAAGTAGCCACATCCAACGCGGCGACGAGATCGACCTGAACGTGAACGAGGTCACGATCGGCGCGCGTGGCGCAGCGCGTTGGCAAACGACCGCGCTCGGCGAACCTCAACACCTCGAGCTCGGCTATTTCGCGCGGGGCGACGTGGTGAGCGGAGTGCAACAGCGCCTCGAAGCCGCGACCGGTGTGCCGTATCAGACCGACGCCGACCTCGACTCGAATTTGAGCGATATCGGCGTGTATGCCGACGCAGATTTGAAACTGCTCCATTGGCTCAGCCTGCGCGGCGGCGTGCGCAGCGATTTCTTCGGCTACGCGGTGACGGACAACTGCGCAGCGCACACGGTCGCGCACCCCTCGACCACCAATCCACCGATCGACCAGAGCTGCCTGACTCAGCAAGACATGGGGCGGCCGCGCGAGGCCGATCAGCGGTCCTCGACCTCGAGCATCGCCGTGCTGCCGCGAGCTTCCCTGATTTTTGGCCCATTTTCCGGCATTTCTTTATCGGCCAGCTACGGCCAAGGCGTTCGTTCAGCCGATCCGATCTACATCACGCAAAATGTGCCGACGCCTTTCTCCAGCATCACAGCGTATGAAGGAGGCGCGACGTTCGCGAGACAGTGGGACACGGTCAGCGTCACGGCGCAGTCGGTCTTTTTTCTGACTCACGTCGACAAGGATCTGATCTTCGACGAAACTCAAGGTCGCAACGTGCTCGGTGTCGGCACGACACGCACCGGCTGGACCGGCGCAACCCGCGTGACCGGTCAATTCTTCGACGAGTCCTTGAACCTAACACTGGTGAAGTCGGAGTACGACGATACGCATTTGCTGGTGGCCTACGTGCCCGGGGTGGTGCTCCGCTCGGACACCGCACTGTTCCGCAATCTAACCGTGCCGGCGCTCGGCCGGAGCGTGAAGGGCTCGCTTGGCGTGGGCTCGACGTATGTAGGACCGCGTGCACTGCCCTATGGTGAACGCAGCAACGCGATCTTCACCATCGATTCGACCGCGACCGTCGGCTGGTCGCACTACGAGCTCGGGCTCACCGTGACGAACTTGCTCGGCACTCAGTACCGCGACGCCGAGTTCGACTACGCCTCCGACTTTCACAGCCCGAACTCGCAACCGACCTTGGTGCCCGAGCGCACCTTCACGGCCGGAGCGCCCCGGGCCATTTTTGGCAACTTCGCGATCAACTTCGGAGGTGCATGATGCGCCGCTTTCAACTGCTGGCTCGCATTGAAAGGCCGCTCGCCGTGTGCGCACTCGGCGGTCTGCTGTGCTCCGCGTGCGTCGGCACGACCGGCGGTGAAGTGGTCGATTTCCAGGCCGCAGCAGCCGGGCCCACGGACGCACAGGCGGGCGCGCCGTTGGATTTTCAAAATAGCAGGGGCTGGCTCGTCGATCTGACGACCGCGCGCTTGCACGTCGGCGCGATGTACCTCGATCAGAACGAACCCGCGTCGGGCTCACAACCGACGAACTGCATCCTGCCCGGGACGTACGTGGCACAAGTCACACAAGGTTTGGATGTCGACTTGTTGTCGAGCTCTGCGCAGCTCTTCCCGGTACTCGGCCATGGCACGACGTTGTTCGCGCGTGCGGGTCAAGTCTGGTTGACCCAAGGGCCCGTCGACGACGCGGAGCAACCCGCGAACGAGCCGATCTTGACGCTCGTCGGCACGGCCACTCGCGGCAGCGACGTGCGACCGTTCAGCGCAGAGCTCACGATCTCGACCTCGAATCGATTGCCCAACAGTGGCACTAGCCCCTTCGTCACTCCGATCTGCAAAGAACGCGTCGTCTCGCCGATCACCACTTCGGTTCAGGTCGAAGAACAGGGCGGATTGCTGCTGCGTATCGACCCGCGCTTGCTGTTCGTGAACGTGGATTTCTCCGCGCTGTCGCTGTCGAGCGACGGCAGTGGTTACGCATTCCAGGACGACTCGAGCGACCAGCCGAGCGCGAATCTATTCCAGAATTTGATCGCAGCGGGCCCGCTATACAGCTTTTCCTGGGCAAACACGTTGAAGTAGGTTAGCCATCCCGGCTGGATGGGTACGGACAAGGGCTGTGGGGCGCGGTCCCCCGCGGGCGCGCATGTCGCCCGCTACTATCGCTTTCAGGACGCGGGCGGCGGCACGCACATCGTCGATTCCATCGACGACGTGCCGCGCGCTTCACGCGCGAACGTGCAGTGCATCGAGTACGCCGCGGAGCCGGACGCGCCGAACGGTCTCAGCGGTGTGCTCGCTCATGCTCCGAGCGGCTGGCAGAGCTTCGGCCTGGGCGTCGCCGCGACGCTGCTCGCCGTGCTCGTGTTCCGCAAACTGCCCGGCACGATGCGCCTACTGCTGCGCGTAGCGGTCACCGCTGGCGTCGTCGCGCTGCTCGCGGGCGCGTACCTGGGCTGGCTTCGCCGCACGACGCAGCAATCGAGCGCTGCCTTCGCGGGGCCGAGCAGCGTAATCGACGACGCCAAGCAAGCAGTCGCCAAAATGAACGCGCGTATTCAAGCGCAGCAGACCGAGCTCAAGGAGATCGAGCAGGGCCAAGGGGAGAAGTGAGCGCGCTGGAGCGCGGCGTCAGCTCCTTCTTGTTCTTGGTCGCTTGGCGCAGGTCCTCACAACGGTCCAGGAAGGCGCGCGTACTCTTGGGCATCGGCACACGCGCGCGGGCCATCGACGAGACCAGGACCGCACCGGCGCGCAAGAGTTCGCTGAGCTGAGCGCAGAGCGCGGCGTCCGCGCCCACGACCGACGCTGCCGGCTGAAAGCTGCACAGCGTCTCACTGGCCACGACGAAGGACGACCAGACCTCGAACACCTCCGCATCCGTGCGCAGGGTCTCGCTCTTGAGCTTGGCCGCGTGCACGAACTCAGCCACGACGGGTGACAGGCTCACGAACGCGGGCAACCCTGAAATCGTGCTGCAGAGGGCGTCACCAATCGCGTCGATGGCGCGCATGGTGAGCGCGATCTTCACGTAGCGGCTGCGATAAAATTCCTCGATCGGAAACGCGAACGCCTTGAAGGGTTCGCCCCACAGCTCGTCGATGCCCTCCTCGCCGCTGCGGTGGAGCACCATCTGACCAAGCGCCAAAGACTCCTGCAGGTGCTCGCCACACTGGCGCATCAGCGCGTTGTCGGCTTGGATCTCGACGCCACACGCCTGAAGCTCGACCAATTTGGTGAAAATGTCGGTCGCGCGGTTGAACAGCGCGCCCGCCAGCATGCCACCTTTGACGCGCTTCTTTGCCTGATCGGTCTCGTCCAAAAATGCGCGACGCGCCTCGGCGAGCCGTGTGCCGGGAACGTTGAGCCCGTATTCGACGTGATTGAACAAGCGCCGTGTGAGCGCGTCGATCAGGCGCTTCTTCGCGAGCAAGGTGTCGGCGGGCACGTCATAGGCCTTGATCCAATAGCCGTCGTAGTAGACGCGCAACCGGCCCTCGAACATTCGCTCTTCGCCTTGCGCGATTTCAACGTCCGTCATGTCCTTGTCACCTACAGCAGCGATTGCGGCAGCGATGCGATGGCCGCCAGCTCATGTTCACAAAAGTTTCTCGCCGAAGAAACACCCAAATGAGTGATTGGCGACGCCCGACCGATCGCGCAGCGAGCTCGAGCGATGGATCGCACGTGGCCGACCACGCGCGGCACGCCTGCGAAACGTTGGCGAAGCAATCCATGGAAGCTCAGGCGAGTGTCCTCTGCGCGAACGTCAAGTCTTTCCACGCGACCGTCCGTAGATCCGTGTCAACGGAATACTACCGCTGCAGAACTCGAAGTGAGGCGGAGATGCCCTTCGACCCTTGAAAAAAGGGGGGATCCACGCGACTCGCGCCGTACGAGATTTGCGTCGCTCGAACATCGGGCTTATGCCAAGCACGCGATGACTGCGAATCGGGATTCGAGTCCACCTGCGGCTACGTTGGACGACAGCACGTCGAAGCGCCCAGCTCCGTCGGGCCCACCACCACCTCCAACGCGACGCCGTGCCGTGCCGCCGCCGCCACCGCAGCGTGCCGCCCCAGCCGCGTCGCTCGAAGCAATGGCGTGCAGCACACGGCGTGAACCACCGCCGCCGCCGAAACGCGCTCGTCCGCCCGTGGCCGCGAGCCATGCGGAGCTCGTGCCAGGCAGCTTGCCGCCACCGCCCATCCCGAGCAGCTTGCCGCCGCCTCTGCCCACCGTGAAATCGGCGAGCGTGCCGCCGCCATTTCCGCCCGCACACGTCGCGTCACCGCCCAAGAGCGCCGCGCCCGCGCCGGCTCATTTCTCGTCATCTGGCTCGGAGATGCCGGTGGTGATCAACACGCCACCGCCGCGCATGCGCGAGAGCTTCACGAGCAGCGCGCGTCAGGCCGCCGAACGCGTTTGGAGTGCGCGTTTGGCCTGGCTACAGCGAGCGCGCAGCGTGCTGCCGCGAGCCAAAACCTTGGGCAATCAGGCGGCTCAACTAGTGCCACGCGCCAAAGCCCTCGGCGCCCGCGCGGCCCGCTCCTTACCGAGCGCGAAGCGCGCGTTGCCGAGCGCCAGGCGTTGGGTCCCCAAAGCGGCGCGCTGGACGCGACGCGCGGTCCGCTCGACGCCGCGCGCCGCGCTCGTCACCGCGCCGTTCGTTGCGCTGTTTGCGGTTTGGCTCGTGCACGGCGTGCTGACACGTCATCAGCATGCGGCGCACAGCGTCGCGCTCGTTGCCTCACCGCTCGCGCCCGTAGTCGTCACTCATGCGGCCACCACCCAGACGGCGATCGCAGTCGCTCTCGCCACACCGAGCCCTGCGCCGCCCAGCGCACCGCTCAGCACCGCGCTGAGGGCCCCCACGCTCACGGCCACCGCCGAGCCATCGGCTCTGGCCGACGACGCCGAACTCAAGCTCGCGCTGTCGCAAGGCCTACCAGCGATGGAAGGCTTGGCCGCGAAGTACACCACCGACCCGCAAGTTTTAGTGGCGCTTGCCAGCTCCGAGGCGCAAGCCCAACGCTATGAAGCGGCGATCGAGAACGTCGATCGCGCACTTTATGCCGCGCCGAATCACGCTCAAAGCGGAAAAATCATGGGCATTCTGTGGCGTGCGGCGCAGTCGCCCGCCGCAGAAGAGGCCTTCGCGTCTCTGCGCAAGCTGGGCGGAAGCGGCAGTGACGTCGAGCTCGACTTGGCCACGACACCCGGCGTCCGCGACGCCGTGCGCGAGCGTGCCAAGGCCGAGCTGACGAACTACCTGGCGCTCGACGCAAGCCCGGACACGCGCGCCGCAACGGCACTCCTACTCGCTCCGGATTGCAGCACGCGCAAATCGCTACTCGAGCGGGCCGCGCGCGACGGAGGCAAGCGCACGCTCGCCATGCTGGAGCGCTTTTCGCGCGGTGCCGGCTGCAGCTCGAGCTCGGAGGGCGCGTGCAACGCGTGCCTCATGGGCAGCTCCGTTCTGGCGCAAGCCCTGGCCAAGCTCAACGCAGCGGTGAAACCGTGAAACACTCCGCTTTTACTGCGTGCGCCGTCGGCGCGCTGCTGGCGCTGAACGGCTGCGGGCTGGCCGGAACGATGAACGTAGAGCCCGTCGCCGTCAGCACGCAGAAGCCCGGCAATGTCGCGCTATTCGTCGCAGTCAGTCAACACGGCGTGGGCGTCGTTGGCCTCGACAAACAAGCCTTCAAAGTCTTTGAAAATGGCGTCGCGCTCGATAGCGACCAGGTCAAGCTCACGCTGCTCCCGACATCCAGCGCCGCGACCGAACGCGTCGCGCTCTTGGTCGACATGAGCAAGACGCTCAACGCGGACGACAAAAAGGCGCTCAGCTTATCGCTGCGCACGTTCGTCGTGCGCTTGCGGCAGCGTGAAGCCGTCAGCTTGTACGCCTTCGACGGCTCGGAGAAAGTGCACTTCATCACCGACTACGCCAAGGACGCGCGCGCCGAGCCCGATGAAAAAGACACGAGCATGGAGCGCTTGCTCGCGTTCAGCCGCAAGGACTCGTCCTCCAGCCTGTACACCGCCGTGATCGACGGCACGCAGAAATTGAGCGCCTCGCTCGCCGCCGAAGGTCGACCGATCCAGAGCGGAACGCTAATCGTGATCGCCTTGAATCCGGATTTGGCCGGCCGCGTCGACGACAACAAGGTCCGAGATTTCGTGGACAAATCGCCGCACCAATATTTTCTGATGACCGTTGGACCGTGGGCCACCTCCGCCGACGTTTCCTTCATCGGCAAGAGCGGCAGCGCTCGCGCCGCGTCGGTCAACACCCTGAAATCGCCGCTCGAAACAGTAGCCAGCTCGGTGGACGACGCGTACTTCCGAAATTACCTGGTTTCATACTGCTCACCCGCGCGCGCCGGCACGCGCGAGCTCCGGCTCGAGGTCACGACCAGAGACGAGCAGGGCAAGAAGAGCATCGGCTCGTATGACACC
>DATHOI010000728.1:0-9445 GCA_035485095.1 Polyangiaceae bacterium
GATCAAGTGGCGCTTCTTGCTGGAGGCATACCGAAAGTGGGGCGATCAAGAGATCGCGCACGCGATTCGGCAGACGCTGGACGCCATGGCCGCGGGCGGTGTGCACGACCAGGTCGCGGGGGGCTTCTTCCGCTACAGCACGGAGCCCACGTGGACCGTGCCGCATTTCGAGAAGATGCTGTACGACAACGCGCAGCTCGCAGGCCTGTACCTAGAAGCCGGCGCGGCCTTCGATGAACCGCGCTATCGCGCGCTTGGTCTCGATACCTTGGACTTCATGGTGCGCGACATGGCGACCGCTGAGCACGGCTTCGGAGCGAGCTTCGACGCGGACGCGAACGGCAAAGAAGGCAGCACGTATTTGTGGCAGCCAAGTGAGCTCCGCGGGCTGCTAGGTGACACCGACGGCCAGAGCATTGCCTCGCTGCTCGGCGTGACAGAAGCCGGGAATTTCGAGAGATCGAGCGTCCCGACCCTGCGCTCGAACGCGGGCCCGCGAGCGAATGGCACGGCGCTCTGGCAACGCTCTCGAGCCAAGCTGCTCGAGGCGCGGGCGCGGCGGGCTCAGCCGGCCTTCGACTCGAAGTTGGTCAGCGCTTGGAATGGACTCGCGATCGGCGCGCTAGCGCTCGGTTATCGCGCGTCGCACGAGCAACGCTATTTGGACGCGGCCGAGGCTGCCGCCGAAGCGATCTGGCGTTTGAACCGCGACGGCACGGGAGAGCTCGCGCGCGCCTCCAATGCTGGAAAGCCCGGAAGCTCGGCGGTGCTCGACGACTATGCGTTTCTCGCACACGGCTTGACTGAGCTCTTCGAAGCCACGGGAAAACCGCAGTACCTCGAGCAAGCTCAGACGCTGTTGACGCAGGCCTTGGCGCGCTTCGGCAGCGTGGATGGCGGTTGGTTTCTGACTGCGGGCGCAGCACAAGAGCCTTTGGGGCGCCGCATCGAGACGTACGACGGCGTGGAACCGTCGGGCAACGCGCTCTTGATCTTGACGCTCGAGGAGGTCGCCGCCCTTACTGGCAGGGATGACTTCAGTAAAGCGGCGTCGCGCGCGCTGAGTCGCTATGCCGACGTGATGAGGCAGCGCGGCGTCGACATGGCCGGCTGGCTCGCTGGCGCCTTGCTCGAAAATGGGCCGTTTTATCAGCTCGTCATCGCCGGCGCGAGCGACGGACTGAACGACGCTTGGCGAGCGCTATTGCCTGCGTGGACCGTGGGCGCTCCACTGAGTGGCTCAGGGCCCACGCCCGACCTCGCACGAGTGATGCCCACCGCAACCGGCAAGCGCGACCTCAACGGCACGCCTCTGGCTTACGTCTGTGTCCACGGCGCATGCCAAGAACCAACCGCGGACCCCAAACGCTTACGCAACGAATTGCTCACGGGCTGGCTCCACTAGCCTCGCTGAGAGTGCCTCAGCGCGGCGAGAGTCTGACCGGATAGACGACGATAGCGGGTGCGCTTTTCCAGATCAGGCGTTCGAGCCTTGCGCTTCGAGCGACACCGGTTGCCACTCTTCCCAGGTTTTTAGGCGCGTCTCGTAGTCGGACTTTGCCATGCCGAGCGGCGCTTCGCCGAAGAACACGCGCAGCGGCGGGCGCTCTGCGTCCACGACTTTCAGGATCGCACTGCGCGTGGCGACGGGGTCGCCGCGCCGGCTCAGCGCGGCTTTTCGGCCCGCGGTGACGACTTTTCGCAGAGTGTCGTAGGCGGGCAGCGGTTCCGTGTGCGCGGCCGAAGAGCCGCCCCAATCAGTCTCGTAGCCGCCGGGCTCGATCAGCGTGACCTTGATGCCGAACGAGCGCACCTCTTGCGCGAGTGATTGCGAGAAGCCTTCGAGCGCCCACTTGGAGGCATGGTACATGCCGATTCCGGGGAAGGCGGTGATCCCGCCGATCGACGAGACTTGGATGATGTGACCGCTCTTCTGCACGCGCAGGTGCGGCAGCGCGGCTTGCGTCACCCACAGCGCGCCGAAAAAATTGGTCTCCATTTGCGCGCGCGCTTGCGCTTCTGTCACCTCTTCGACCATGCCGAACAGGCCGTAGCCGGCGTTGTTGATCACCACATCGAGCTGGCCGAAATGCTCATAGGCTTGGTCGACTGCTGATGCGGCGGCCGCTCGGTTCGTCACGTCGAGCTCGAGTGGCAGCAGCGTGCTCTCGTATTTTTCCGCGATGTCCTTGAGCGTGTCGAGCTTGCGCGCAGTTGCGGCGACTTTGTCGCCACGTTCGAGCGCCGCGAGCAGCCACTCGCGACCGAAGCCACGCGACGTCCCAGTGATGAACCAGACTTTGTGAGTCATGCCGCATTCATTCGGCACTTCACCTAGGATCGCAAGTGCGGTGTCACATCACGGTCAATGATTTGGCCAGATTCCTGGGCTTATCGATGTTGTAGCCCTTCGCGAGCGCGACGTAATACGCATAGAGCTGGAGCGGGACGGCAGTTAGAATCGGTGACACGGCCGGGTGATGTGGCGGCAGCGGAATCACGCAGTCGACCAAGGCGCGCGTTTCTCGATCTTCAGCGGAGGCGACGGCCATCACGAACGCGCCACGGGCTTTGAGCTCGCGCAGATTGCCGAGCATGCGTTCCCTGGTTTCGTCGGGCGGGACGAGCGCCCAGACCGGACTACCCGGTTCGATCAAGGCGAGTGGGCCATGTTTCATTGCGGCGCCAGAGAGCCCTTCAGCCGGCAGGTAAGCGATCTCTTTGAGCTTGAGCGCGCCCTCGCAAGCCACCGGCACGTTGGCACCGCGACCGACGAACATGGTGAAGCGCGCGTCGCAGAAGCGCTGCGCGAGCTCCTTACAAGCTGCGGCTTGTTCGAGCGCCAAGCGCACCTGATCCGAAAGCGACTCGAGCCCGCTCACCCACGCTCTGCCGTCTTGCGCCGAGAGATCACGCATGCGCGCGAAGCGCAGCGCCAAGAGCTCCGTCGCCAGCACCTGCGCTGTAAACGCTTTGGTCGAACAGACGCTGATTTCCGGACCGGCGTGCACGTAGATGCCAAAATCCGTCTCGCGCGACAAGGAGCTGCCCACGACGTTCGTAATGCCCGCGACGAGGCCACCGCGCAGCCTAATTTCCCGCAATGCCGATAGAGTGTCGGCCGTCTCACCGCTCTGCGAGATGGCCACGTATAACGTGTGCCGGTCCACGATAGGGTTACGCGTCGACAGCTCCGCCGCGTCCTCCGCGGTCGCAGGCATGCGCGCGTAGCGGCTCATCAGGTAAGCGCCGACCTGCGCGCTGTACAGGCTCGTGCCACACGCGGCGAACACGATCTGCCGAATGTCGAACAAGCGCGACTCGTGCGTCTGCAGCCCGCCGAGGCGCGACGAGCCAACCACTGCATCCAAGCGACCACGCATCGAGCGATCGAGCGAGGCAGGCTGCTCGTAGATTTCCTTCAGCATGAAGTGCGGAAATTCCCCGATGTCCGCGTCGTCGGCCTGGTGCAAGATCTTCTCGATGCGCTTCTCGCGGTCGCGTTGCTCGAGGTCCACCGTCTTGATGGCCGTGGCCGAGAGCTCCGCGACCTCGCCCTCGTCGAGCACGATCATGCGGTCCGTGTACGGCCTCAGTGCGACCGAATCAGAGGCGACCCAGCACGCGCCATCACCCAAGCCGATGACCACGGGGCTGCCCATGCGTGCGGCAACGAGGTGCTCGGGGTCTTGTTGGTCCATCGCCAGCAAGCCCGCCGTGCCTTCGACCCGCTTCATTGCGGCAACCACGGCTTCCCGCAAATTCAGGCCACTTTCGAGGCCGCGCCCGATCAGCTCGGCGAGCACTTCGGTGTCGGTCTCGGAGTGAAAGCGCGCGCCCTTTGCGACCAGCTCGGCGCGCAAGGCCTCCACGTTGTCGATGATGCCGTTGTGGACGATCGCCACGCGTTGCTTGCCGTCCAGGTGCGGGTGACAATTGGACTCTGTCACGCCGCCATGCGTCGCCCAACGCGTGTGACCGATGCCGATGTTGCCTGGCTGACCATTGGGGTTGGCCTCTTGCAGGGCGCTCAGGTGCCCAACGCGGCGCGCGAGGTGCAACTTCTTCTTGGCGACGGTGGCGATGCCCGTCGAGTCGTAGCCGCGGTACTCGAGGCGCCTGAGCCCGCTCATGACAATGTCCCACGCCGCTTCGCTCCCGACGTATCCCATGATGCCGCACATCAGTTCGATCCTTTCCCGCTAGCTGGCGCTAGCACTAGCCGTAAATGCGCCGACGGATCTGGCGCGACGTGAGCTCCGGAGCTTTGAAACGCAGCGAGCGCACCTCGACCGCAATGCGCTCGAAGATCCGTTCGTTACTCTCACCCTGTCGTTGCAACTCGGCATGGCGGAGCGCGATGTATTCATCGACGCCCACGCGCAGCGCATCGAAAATCTCCTCCACCGCGCGCCGCGCTTGCTCGCGGCTCAAGCCCAAGATGGCTTCTAGCCGCTGCTGAGGGTCGCTGGCCGAGGTGGGCACACGAGGCACTGTGTCAGGCGCCTCAGAGAAGGTCAAAATATCTGCCCGGAATCGGGCAAGTGGCTTGAATTACCGGTCGAGCTGGGCTCCCGCTAGCCAGGCGAACGCCGGCGAAATACGAACACGTTGCCCACGAGTCGCTTCGTGGCCTCCATGCGAATCGTGGTCTCGATGCACGCCACTTGCGAAAAGCCGGGCTCAGCGGTGGCCAGCACGTAGCCCGGGGCGTGTGCGAAGCGACCAGACGGCTGCACGCGGTAGCCGGAGCCCGCTTGCCACTCGGTGCTGCACGCGAGTAGCCCCCCTGGCTTTAGGGCAGTCGCCGCGGCGGCGAACAGCGCGGCGAGATCGCCAAAGTACACCAGCACGTCGGCCGCCACGATCAGATCGAACGAAGCGCTTTCACGGCTCAAAAATGCCGTGAGCTCTTCGCAGGCGAGCGCGTCGTACACGGCGCGCTTGGCCGCTTGCTCCAGCATTTTCGGCGACAGGTCGACGCCACTGAGCGTGCGCGTGAACGGGCGCAAGAGCGGGCCGCACAGGCCGGTGCCGCAACCAGCGTCGAGCGTGGCTTCGAGTGGCTCGGCGCCCGTCACCTCGCGCACGGCCGCACAGATTTTCTCGGGGATATCGTAGCCGAGTGCGCCGACGAGCTGCGCGTCGAAGCCCTCGGCAAAGTCGTCGAAGTGCGCCACCACGTATTCGGGCGCAGAGCGGTCGACTGCAGGATCTCCGGCGACGGCTTTGAGCAGATAGCTCAACGAAGGGCTCGCTGGCCAGAGCTCCATCTGCTTCTGCCCGATGCGCGTGGCAGCAATGGCGTGACCAAAGCCGCTCAAGAACGAGAAGCTCGAATTGAGCAGGTCTTGCAGCTCTTTCTCCAGGTATTGCTCGGGCGGCGCGAATGAGCTTTGAAAAGTCGCGATCGCGTCGTCGAGCGAGCGCTCCCCGAGCACCTGCGCTAAAAATCGGGTTTTCCTCGTCATTTGGCGATAGAGCAGGTTCGAGGCCTCAGTGCTCGACGCTTGCTCGTACGCGGCGTGAGCCTCCGCGACTAACCCCGCTTGATAATAGAGCTTGCCGAGGTTGGCCCACACGCCCGGCGTCGCGCCGCCGTTTTCGAGACATGCGACGAAATGAGCGATCGCCGCGGTGTGGTCGCGCTGCTGTTGTTTGAGCAAACCGAGGAGCTGGTGCGTGAGACTCGAATTCGGGAGCAGCTCCAGCGCAACTTGGTAGCTTGCCTCCGCGCCGGGCAGGTCGCCCAATTTGGTTTTCACCATACCGAGCAACAGCCAGCTATCTGGCTGCTGCCGGGTCAGCGTGAGCGAGCGTTCGAGACACTGGGCTGCAGCCGCGGGCTGATTGTCTTGATCCAGCGCGACGCCGTAGTTCGTCCAGAGCATGGCGTCGTCGGGCGCGAGCGCCAGCGCGGAGCGGAACGCAGCGCCCGCCTCGGCGGGACGCGTTTCTCGCAGCAACGCTTGGCCCCAGCGAGCCAAGGCTTGCGCCATGGGCTGGCCGCCGCGCAGCAGCGTCGAGAGTTGCGGACTGGATGCGGCCCAAGTCCTGACGGTCTTCGGCACCGAGCTCGGATCGGGAAGATTCAGGGCTTCACTCGCGCCCACGTTACGAGCTCACGCGCCGCGCGCGAACGCATTGGAGTTGCCGGAGGTCGTGCCGCGTACGCAAATCGGGGGGTAGCCTACCAAAGGCTACCGTGAGACACCACATGCCCCCGTAAAGCAGCGGTCCGACGATCGCTCGCACGATCGGGCAGGAGCGACGACCTATTGATTGCGGCGCGCGACGCCGAAGGCTGGGACGAGGCGCGCCGTGCCGCTGGAGCTTGTTTCAGGAGGGCTCGCTGCGCTTTCGCTGGCAGAGCGCGATGGTTGGACTCGACCACACGCATTCGCGCGACTCCAGCCTACGATGTTGCCGATGCGCGTCAAACCGCGAGCCCGCGGCGTGGCGAGCGCGATCACGCGAGTCGATCTGCTCGGGTGAGCAAGCGAGCAGAAATAAATGACTAGAGAAGCCAGCACGTAGTCAGTCTCTGTGCGCTCGTGTCAGACAGCAAGCGTTGACCGGTCGAGAAATGAGGGCGCGAAGAGTGCCAATCTGCGGTAAAGAGTGACCAGCAGCATGAGGAAGAAGATGCGCCCGTATTTCTCAGCGACGCTCGGGTTATTTTTACTAGCAGCCGTTGGCTGCTCCAGTAGCAGCAGTAGCAGCGGTAGCGGCGCCAAGCCGCAATCCTGCACCACGGCTGTTGGCTGTCCTTCTGGTCAGGTTTGCATCAGCCAAAATGGCAGTGATTTTTACTGCTCGCCGCTGTGCACCTCGAGCTCACAGTGCCCAGCTCAACAAGCGTGCGCGGGGGCAACCGGCTCAGCCGATGCGAAGTGCGGCAACGTCGGCACCTACGCCAATGGGAGCGGAGCCTGTTCGCTGTTCAACGGACCCTACGGCCCGAACACTTGCGAGACAGGGTCGAGCTCCAGCTCCAGCTCGAGCGGCGGAAGTGATGCAGCGGGCACCGCTGGTACGAGCCCTGCCAGCGGTGGAGCAGGCGGATCGAGCACCGGTGGCGCCGCGGCCAACTGTGCGGGCATTGATTCGACGGACTGTACCACCTGCCTCTCCGACGCATGCGCGACCGAGTCCGCGGCGTGCTACGCGGACGCTTCCTGCCTACCAGCGCTCACCGCATTGCTGTCGTGCTGCAGCGCCGGCAACGCGACCAGCACGTGCGAGAGCGCGTTCAACAGCTCGGCCGGCAGTTTTGCGGCAGCAGTCACGACCTGTTATCAAACAAATTGCCTCGAGAAATGCTCGGGTGCGGCGAGCGGAACTAGCAGCGGTGGCGCACCGGGGAGCGGCGGCACTGGGACGACCGTGCAAACGGGCTGGGCCGACGCCGCGACTTGCTCGTCCGGCGCCCAGAATTTCTATGAGTGCTGCTTACTGAGCGGCAGCACGTGCTCGACGCTCGACCAATACACGGCATGCTGCGAGACCAAAAGCTGCGCGTCAGGCAGCATTCTCGCGTGCATGGCCAACCATCACGGGACCGACCCGACGTCGTGCTCGAGCGCGCTCACGACTTGCGGCGACTGACTCCTATTCGGCAGCTCGGCAGCTCGGCGGCGCCGCCACAGGATGAATCCCCAAATGATGAACGGCAGCTCATAGGGGATGGGCAGGTTTTTGTCGTCGAATTGAATTTGAATCGCAAGAACAAGAGCGGATCACCGGGCAGGCAGGTGCACGGTTTTGGGCGCTGGACCTGGGCTGGCGGCGCATCTGCGTCGTCGGCTACCGTGTAGCGAAACGCGGTTCAGTTCAGGAACTTGCCACAGGGGATCGAATCACTGCGCAGAGCGTGGCCCGAGTCGTTGCTGTCGTCCGCGTAGAAGACACTCTTGAAACCAGCGTTGCAAGCCGCGCTTTCGGGAGCGGCGATGGTGAAGCCCTCGTTGTTGAAGTTCCCCATCGTGCTCGGGCGCTCGAAGCCTTGTTTGATGACGAACCGGCCCTTGGTGAGAGAGGCCACGCCGGTGTCGATGGTGAGCACGTTCGTGCGGCCGTTGCAGCCGTTGTCGCAGACCGCCCACAGGTAGTTCGAGTCGCGATCGAACGCGAGGTCCATGATCGCGGGATTGCCGCTTTCGATCGTGGCAACGCGGGTGAACGAGCTGTCCGTGTGGTTCAATGCGTAGCCGTAGATCATGCCGTTCGCTTCGAGACCAACGAAGAAAATCCCGCCGGCGTGATTCGGGTAGTTTGCAGGATTGTACGTCGACGCCAACGCTTCGTCGAAGAAGCCATTGGCGGTCAAATAGGAATCCGGTACCCAGGCAATGGCTTCGAGACCGAGGTTCGCGTCGGCGGTCGGCAACATGAAGTCCGGGCTCAAGTCCCATTCACGCGTCGCGGTCACATCACGAGTGGTGATGGTATCGTCGATCTGCAGGACCTTTAGCAGGCTCACGGTGTTGTTCGTGTTGTCGCGCTCGGTCGAGACGTACACGAAGTTGCTGCCGAAGTCGGCTTTGGTGATGCCTTCGGAATCGGGCTGGCCGGTGCCACCGCCCACGTAGTGAATGACATGACCGTCAGCCCAGTTGTTCGCGCTATCGGGCACCCATAGCGCGCCGCTCTTGAGCAAGCGGTACACCCGCGGCGGGCCATTTTGCACGGCCCACATCACGTCGCCTCCGGAAGTGGGCTCGTAGAAGAGCCCACTCACGTTGGTGCCGTCGGAGCTGAGGCTGCCGGTATCGCCCGTGGTGTTCACCGCGAACTCGTTCTCGTTGTCGACGATGGTGACGTTGTCCTGCCCTGGCCAGGTGATGAATGCGCTGGAGCCGCCGCCCGAACCGCCCGCGCCGCCGCTGCCGCCGGCACCCCCAGAGCCGCCCGCTCCGCCCGTGCCGCCGCCCTGATTGCTGCAGTCATTCGCGGCGCCTTTGGTGCTGCTCGCCGTGTCGACGAAGTCACCCGTGCCATTGGGGCAGCGGCCGTAGGTGACGAGCGCGTGAGTGTCCCAGGCATAGGAATCGACCAGCGTGGTCCCATCCGGAAGATACAGGCGCGTCGAATCTGGAGCGCCCAGGCCGAACACGAAATCCGCGACATTGAGCACGTAGTAGGCGCCCGGCTGCATGATCGTGCCGCTCGGAATCGAATACCCGTCACTGTCTTTGTTGTCGCGGAAGACCCAACCCGAGATGTCCACCGCAGCGGTGCCGGCGTTGAACAGCTCGCACCAGTCGCCCGGATCGCCGCCGTTCGACTCGACTTCATTGATCACGATTTTGCCGCCGTTGCCCGTCGAGCCCGCCGAACCAGCGGAGCCGCTCGTTCCCGCGCTGCCGCCTGCTGCTGCGCCACCCGCTGCTGCGCCACCTGCCGCTGCGCCACCTGCCGCTGCGCCACCTGCCGCTGCGCCACC
>DATHOI010000729.1:0-11835 GCA_035485095.1 Polyangiaceae bacterium
GACCAACGCCTCCAAAATGCGCAAAAATACGTCACACGCGCTGTGCGGGCCCGTCTTCACGCAGGACGCGTAAAGCGCTTCGAACACCGGATTTTCAGCGAAGCGCACCGTGAGCAGCAGGTGCCGAGTCAAGACGAAGCCGGCTGCGGTGAGCGACGAGCGAGCGTCCCCTGACGACGGCAACGGCGTGGACAAGTACAGCGCGCCATTTTCCGTGAACACGCGGCTCGACGTTTCAATCTCGCTGACCGCGGGCTTGGTCGGGACGCGCAGCCCGGTGATGCGCTCGATCTGGGCGCGCTCGTCGTCAGTCGCGTCGCATAGATCTATCCAGATCGCGCCGGACCACGGAGCGTCAGCGTGCGGGTAACTACGGATCATGGCGTCGAGCCTATGCGCGCTCGAGCCGCTCGATTTTTCCGTCCGCGTGCTTGGCGAAGCGCCCTTCTTCGCGAGCGTGGACCGGGCCGTCGCTCGGCCAAGGCCAGCCGCCGAAGCGTGTGCGTTGATAGTCGGACATGGCGCGCGTGATTTCTTCGCGCGAGTTCATCACGAAGGGTCCATGTTGCACGACCGGCTCGGCGATTGGGCGCCCCTGGAGCAGCAGAATTTCGGCCTCCTCGGCGCTGTTCTCGAGCCGGACGGGCACGTCACTCTGAACTCGCACCGCCGCATGCGAGACCAGCCGCTCGCCGTCCACGCTGAGCGCGGTGCCGGAAAAGAAGTACAGCACGCGCACGGTGCTGGCGAGTGTCGGTGGTAACACGAAGGTCGCGCCAGGTGCCAGGCGCAGGCTCCAGATCGCAACGTCGGCGTCCGCGCGCGACGCCCAAGAACGAGGTGGCGGAAGCGGCGCTGCGGCGTCACCGAGTCGCCCGGCGATCACGGTCACTCGCGTCTCGCGACCCATGTCGTCCAAGAACGAACAGCGTGGGATGTCCTTGTCCCAGAGCATGCTGAAGTGAGGCTCGACGAGCTTGTCTTGGCTGGGCAGATTGAGCCAAATCTGAAATAGCTCGACCGGGTTCGGTTGGTCGAGCTGCAAGAGCGGAAACATCTCCGAGTGCACGATGCCACCGCCGGCGGTCAGCCATTGCGTGTCGCCGGCGCCGAAGCGCGCGGTCGCGCCGAGCGAGTCGGAGTGATCGATATAACCCTTGCGCACGATCGTGACCGTCTCGAAACCGCGGTGCGGGTGCTGGGGAAAGCCCGGCACGACCTCACCGTGGTACATATTCCAACCGTCTTTGCCGGCGAAGTCCTGACCGAGCGCGCGGCCAGCGAGCGATGCAGCCGGGCCCAGACGCTCATTACCCAGCGGGTATGCGTCGTTGTGGTGCACGCAAAACAGGAACGGGTCCGCCGTCTGCCAAGGAAAACCTAGAGCACCAATTTCGAGCACCGCCGTTGCCATGGAGCGAGTGTAGCGCGAGCACCGGCCCTGGCACTATGCTGCGATTGATCGGGGTTTTTGGCGGCGACGCGTTTAAGGAGAAATGATGACCAAAAAGATCGCAGTGTTTTGGCCGGGTGATGCGCGTGACATCCCCAATCAGCTCGCGCTGCCCAATATGCAAGAAGCGACGGCTCAGCTCGAGCGCGCATTGAAGAAACTCGGGCGCACGCCGTACCTCGTGCCAGGCTTCTTGTCGAAGCCCCACCACGCCATCGAAAAGCTCGGACCGATCGACGACCCGATGATCGGCATGTGTGTGCACTGGTTCTACGGGCCGCACACGACCGACGGCGTGGTCGGCAAAGACAACCCACTCTTGCTGGCATCCAACTTCTCGGGGCGCTGGCCCGGGCTGGTCGGGCTGCTCAATACTGGCGCGTGCCTCGAGAGTTTGAACCGCCCCTTCTCGCGGGCCTGGACCGACGCCGCCGACTTCTCGAGCGATGACACGTTCATGGCTCAGCTCGACGAGTGGTGCTCCTCCGGCAGCATTCGCTACGGCACGGAAGAGCTTCGCTACCATGCGCCGATTTCAGCCGCAGCATCGGCGTTGGCTTTGGACGTCGCGCGGGAAATTCGCGAGCGGCGCGTGCTCACCTTGATGCTCGGGGACACGTCGATGGGCATGATCAACGGCTACTTCGGGCCGCGCTTATTGAACAAGCATGGCTTCACGGAGCACAAGGTGGACCAAGCGTGGATCATCGATCGCGGTCGGCGCATCGAGCAAAAGCGGATCGACGACGCGTTCGCGTTCGTGAAGCAGAAGGGGCTCACGTTTCACCACCGCCAGGCGAACGCGGAAGATTTCGACGAAACGGCCAGCAAAGAGCAACTCCGTGACTATCTGGTGGCGCTCGATCTGCTCGAGGAATTCAAGGCGGATTGCCTCGGCTGGCAGTATCAGCTCGGCCTCATCCCGCTTCGTCCACCATCTGACTTGGCCGAAGGCCTCTTGAACTCGACGTGTCGCCCGGAATCGAACGGCGACACCGTGGCCACCGCGACCGAAGCCGACCAAGGCAACGTGCTGCCGATGGAAATGCTGAAGCGCCTACTCAAGCGCAAAAAGCTGCATCAAGCCGTGATGTTTCACGATGTCCGCTGGGGCGCCGAGCATCAAGGTCGTTTTTTGTGGGTGTTGCTCAATTCCGGCTCGTGCGGCGCGTATGCGTTCAATCACGACCCGGACAGCCTGCGTAGCGCGCACTCGTACCGCCAACCCTCACTCTACTTCCCGACCCCAGGCGGCACGCTCACGGGCGAAAGCTTGCCCGGAAAAATGACCTGGGCGCGCGCTTACATTCGCGCAGGCGAGCTGTGGATGGACATCGGTCGTGGCGAGGTCGTGAAATTACCGGAGGCCGTGCGCGACCAATGGTGGGAGGGCACGACGCGCCAATGGCCGTTCATGGCGGCCGACATGGGCATCACGCGCGACACGTTGATGGCGCACTATTTGTCGAACCATGTCGCCGTCGCTTATGGGGATGTGTTCGAGGAAATGCTGGCGCTCTCGCAAGAGCTCGGCTTCAAGATCCGGATCTTGGGCAAGGGTTGAGCCGTGAGCGCGGCCTTCTTCCTCGGAGTGGACGTCGGCACGGGCAGCGCGCGCGCCGGCGTGTTCGACGCGGCGGGCCGCATGCTCGGCTCTGCGTCGCACCCCATCGAGACATTTCGACCCGCAGAAGATTTCGTCGAGCAATCCTCGGAAAATATTTGGCAAAGTTGTGGCATCGCGATTCGCGCGGCGCTCGCGCACGCGGACCTGAGCCCGGATCAGATCGCAGGGCTGGCCTTCGACGCCACTTGCTCGCTGGTCGCGCTCGGAAAAGACGACGAGCCAGTGAGCTTGAGCCCCACCGGGCGCGCCGAGCAAAACGTGATCGTGTGGATGGATCATCGAGCCATCGGCGAGGCGGACGCCATCAACCACACTGGGCATGACGTGCTCCGCTACGTCGGCGGTGTGATCTCTCCGGAAATGGAGACGCCGAAGCTGCTCTGGCTAAAACGACATCTGCCAGCCTCGTTCGCCAAAACGGCACGTTTCTTGGATCTTCCGGATTTCCTGAGCTACCGCGCGACGGGCATCGATTCGCGCTCGCTCTGCACGACGGTCTGCAAATGGACCTACCTAGGCCACGAAAACGAAGGCCGAGGCGCGTGGCCCCAGTCGTTCTTCGAGCAGATCGAGCTAGAGGAGCTGCTGCTCGACGGCGCGCGGCGCATCGGCAGCGCGGTGAAACCCTTGGGCGAACGCGTGGGCCTGCTCAGCGCGCTTTCGGCGCGCGAGCTCGGGCTCGTTCCGGGCATCCCCGTCGCGGTATCGGTGATTGACGCGCACGCGGGTGGTATCGGACTGCTCGGCGGGACGCTGCCGGGCGAGTCACTCGACGTCACCGCATTCGAGACCCGCCTGGCGCTGATCGGCGGGACATCGAGCTGCCACATGGCAGTGTCGCAGGAAGCGCGCTTCGTGAAGGGAGTATGGGGTCCGTACTACTCCGCGATGATCCCGGGCATGTGGCTGACGGAGGGCGGACAGTCGGCCACGGGCGCGCTGATCGATCACGTGCTCGAGTCGCATGCGCGTTATGCGGAGCTCGCAGGGCTCGCCCGCGCGCAGAAGACCAGCGTCTACGCGCTATTGAACGAGCGGCTCGAGGCGCTCTCGCCGCCTGGGACGCTACCTGGTGCGCTCACGAGCGAGCTGCATGTGCTGCCCGATCACCACGGCAATCGTTCGCCCCGCGCTGACCCAACGCTGCGCGGCATGGTGTCCGGGCTAAAACTGAGCGCGAGCGTCGATCAGCTCGCGCTTTTGTATCTCGCAACCATTCAGGCCATCGCGCATGGCACGCGCCACATCATCGACACCATGAATGCGCACGGCTACCGCATCTCGACACTGATCGTGACCGGCGGTGACAGCAAAAACCCCGTCTTTTTGCGGGAGCACGCCGACGCGACCGGCGCGCGCTTGCTCCTGCCCGCGGAGCCCGAGGCAGTGCTACTCGGCTCCGCGATCCTGGCGGCGCGCGCCGCGGAGCGCTTTCCGAGCGTCGTGGACGCGATGGCGCACATGGCGCGCGCGGCGCACGTGATCGAGCCGAACCCAGGAGCCCGCGCCTTTCACGACGCAAAACAGCGCGTGTTCCTGCGCATGCATGCGGACCAACTGGCTTATCGCCAAGAGATGGCCAAGCGCTAGGTGACTGAGTCGCCCAACGCCGAGGCGTCTTGCTCGCGAGGCTCGCGCTCGCGCTCGCGTTTGAGAGCGAGGGCCGCGTCCTCCGCGCTGCCGGTCACTTGAAACAGCGCTGCTGCCAGCTCACTCGCGGGCAGCACGGCATCTTGTTCGAGCGCGGCCGCGATCACGCGCCGCGTATCCGCAGGCTCGAGCACGGCGATCGCACTCTTGGCGGCTGAGCAAGCTTGCACGAGGAGCCCGAGCCGCGCATAGCAGTCGATCAGCAACTTGCTCGCGGCAGCGCTCAACGCGCCCTCGGCACGCGCGCCCTCCAGGACCGTGATGGCCCGAGTATTGCGACCGAGCGCCGCCTCGGTGGCCGCGAGGCAGAACGAGTCGACGGCAAAGCTCGGCACTACGCGCAGCAACGAAGCGCGCGCGTCATGCGGCAGGCCGAGCTCGAGCTGGGCCCACGCCGCCAGATGCCAGGCCATGTTGGCAGTCGCACTACTGCGAGCCTGCGCGGCAACGCCATTTGCGAGCTCGAGCGCGCCCTCGGCTCGGCCTTGCTCGAGTAGGCGCTGGCCACGGGCGAGTTGCGCGGGGAGCTCGAGGCGCCCCTCGATTTCACTCCTGCGCAGGGTCGCCCAAGCCGAAAGCGAGCTCAGCGCGGCCACCCCAAACACGAAAAAAAGAAGCGCGCTGTGTGCAACGAGCAGCCCCTCGACGGCGATCATGACCGCGACCGCACCCGACACCCAGAGCGCGCGGCCGTGGCGCGCTGCACCCAGAGTCGAGAGCAGGATTTTTCCGCCATCGAACGGCAAGACCGGGAGTAGGTGCATCACGCCCCACGCGAAGTTCACGCGCATCGCCGTCGGCAACCAGGAATGGTTGGGTAACCACGCGTGAGCCCAGAACAGCGCCGCGCCGAGCGCAATGCTGGCAACGGGCCCCATCAAACTCGTGATGATCTCCTGAGCGCGCGGCAACCGCGGTTCGATCTGCGTATGACCGCCGAGTGCATGTAGCACTATCGTCGCGCGAGATCCGAAGGCAAGCGCACTCAGCGCATGTCCGAGCTCGTGCGCAAAGAGTGCGCTCAAGATGACGAGCGCGGACACGGCCATGCCTCGCCCACCGCCCGCGATGCCGGGCGCCGACGCGAGCAAGCACGCGGCCAAAGCAATGCGAGCCCGCAACCGCTTGCCCCCCAGCTCGTAGGCCGGCCCCTCCCTTCGCGCGCTCCGCGGACGACGCTCGGAACCGGGCTGCAGCGAGTCGCCCTTTGAAGCTCGCGGAACGGGCGGATGCGTCATGACGAATCTCCGGGTTGTGAGCAACGAACGGATCTTCACTTACCGCCAGAGACCTAAAGAATTCATAGATATTTCCGGTGTGCGTCCCGAGCCGACCCCGGCGCACGGTGCTAGCTTTGGCCGCGTGAAATGGCCGTTGCTGCTTACATCCGTGGTCTTGGCAGGTTGCGCGTCGGCGCCGCCCAGCACTGCCCATTCCGGCGCAAGCAAGTCAGGCGCGGACGACTTCGAAGCGATGACTTGGGAAGACCGACACGACGAGATGACTTGGGTCGTGCTGCCCACGATGGCCAAGCACTTCCAAGCTTTCACGGGCGCCGCGGATGCGACACTCACCTGCCGCACCTGTCACGGACCAGATCCGGAATCGGTGAGCTACCGCATGCCACGCGAGCTGTCGGCGCTCGACCCGCTGCACCTACCCCAGCCGAATGACACCGACCCGCGTGGTCGCACCACGAAGTTCATGATCGAAACCGTCACTCCTACGATGGCCGACCTGCTCGGTGAGCCGCTGTATGACGCGAAGACGCAGCGCGGCTTCGGCTGCTTCAAGTGCCACCCCGCGGTCGGCGCGGGCGCGTCGAACGAGCGGAGCGCGCCATGAACGGGCGCATCGAGCGGCGCACGGTTCTCGGCGGCTTGGCCTCGGCACTCGCCTTGCTCGGCGCACGCGCACGAGCAGAAGAGGCGCCAAGCGAGCTGCCACCCGTGCTCTTCGTCAGCCATGGCGCGCCCAACCTGCCGCTCGATGAAACGCGGAAAAATGCCCTATCCGCGTGGGGCATGACGCTCCCGCCACCGCGAGGCATCGTGGTGATGACACCGCACTTCGGCACGCGGCAGCTCGAGCTCGGCGCGACCGGACGCGGGTTCAACATGTACAACATGCCCGGCTGGCTGAAGCGCCAACTACCGCAGGACCTCGACTACGCTACGCCACCGAGTGAAGCCCTCGCGCGGCGAGTAGAGACGTTGTGCGGGCCGAGTGAGCACCCGACACGGGCCGTGCGGCGCGGCTTCGATCACACGACGTGGATGCCACTCTATTATTTGTACCCCGGAGCGCCCGCGCCCGTGCTTGAAATCTCGTTCCAATATCGCCCGGACCGCGAGCTGTTCGCGCTCGGGCGAACGCTTGCGCCGCTCCGCCACGAGGGCATCGTATTTTTGGCCAGCGGCGGCATGACGCACAATTTGGCGCATCTCGGCGAAGAGACCGCGAGCGTGCCCAGTTGGTCGAGCGAGTTCGACACCTGGGCCGCCGAAATGTTGGAGCAGAAGAACATCGACGCGCTGCTCGACTGGCGCACGAAGGCGCCAGCGGTGGATCTCGCGCATCCCGATGATGGCGGCCATTTCCGGGTGCTGTTGTTCGCGCTTGGCGTGGCGACAGCGGACAGTGGCATCAAGCGCTTGAAGTTCCCGATGACCGGCTTCGATTCCGCGCTGTCACGCCGCTCCGTCGAGCTACGCTGAAGACCAGCGCGCCCTGCCCCATTGCTCGAAATTGCCCCCTCGCTGGCGGTGATCGTCGACCGGTGCCACGCCTCAGGTCCCGAGCTTCAGCGGGGAACGAGCGGCCTGCGCCCAGCCGCGCGCAGACGCAGTGTTGAGCGTCGCGTTTGTGGGCTAAAACTGGAGGGGATGCCGCAGGTGCTGCTCGTCGACGACCATCCGCTCTTCCATGAGGGGCTAGCGAGCGCGTTCGCTCGCTTGGCGCCAGATTTGAGCATTGTCAGCGCCGACTCGGTGGCGGGCGGGCTCGAGCTGCTGCGCGGGGAGCACACTATCGAGCTGGCGTTGATCGACTTGGTTCTGCCGAGCAGCGACGGCCTGACCGCGCTCGCGCTATACGCTGAAGAGTTTCCACACATTCCGCGGCTGCTCATCTCGGGGAAGGACGACCCGAACGTCGTGCGGCAGGCGCGAGACGCGGGAGCTTCCGGCTTCCTACACAAGTCGATGCCGCTCGATTGCTTGCTCCGTGCGTTGCGCAAGGTGCTCGACGGTCAAGCGTACTTCGAGTCGCACTCCGACCCGCTGCCACGAGACGACGGGCCACTGAGCGGCGACCCCCACGGCGCTCTCACTCTGCGCCAGCTCGAGGTGCTGAAGCTGCTCGGTGACGGCCGAACCAACAAGGAGATCTCGGCCGGGTTGGCGATCGCCGAACGCACCGTGCGCGCGCATTTGACCGAGCTATTTCGCAACCTCGGCGTCTCGAGTCGCACGCAAGCAGTCCTGGCGGCGCAGCGGCTCGGGCTGCTCGGTGGGCGGTGACCGGCAGCGCGGCAGAAACCGAACGAAGCCCGCTCGGAGCGGCGCAGCTCCGCGTTTCGGCGGAACGACAGCGCGAAATCCGCACCGAGTGCGTGCGCATGTTGTACCGGCAAACGCCGAACTCGATCGCCGCCGCGCTCGGTGTCATGCTGTACATGGTCGTCACGCTGTGGCGACACGAGCCGCACGCCTCGATTGGCTATTTTTTGGCCTTGCAAGTGCTCTCGCAAGCGCACCGTGCCTGGGTGCTGCTCGGCTACCGCAAGACGACGCTCTCGCTCGACAACAGCACGCTTTGGGCGCGGCGTTACAGTCAGTACATGTTCGGTGCGGGCGTAGTTTGGGGCTGCGCGACGCTACTTTTTTTTCAGGCACACAATCCGCTAGCCCAGGTGTTCACCATGTGCGGCCTGTTCGGGATCGCGGGCGGCGCGGTGTCTGGCCACGCTTATCATCCGCCCGCGTTGCGTGCGTTCGTGGTGCCCATCTTCGGGCTGGCATTTCTGCGTTTTCTGCGCCTGGGGAGCGCCGAATACGTCGCGCTCGGCGTCGCATCGCTGTTCTACATGTCGATCCTGCTCGCGTTCTGTCAGGTCCAATATCAGAGCGTGACCGAATCGATCCAGATCCGCTTCGAGAACGCCGAGCTCATCCTCGAGCTGCAAGTCCAGAAGGCGAACGCCGAGAAAGCCAGGGCGCGCGCCGAGCAGGCTGATCTGGCTAAATCCCGCTTCTTGGCGGCAGCGAGCCATGATCTGCGGCAGCCGCTGCACGCGCTCAGTTTGTTCTCGGCCACGCTGCGCGAGCTCGAGCTCGACGTGAAACAGCGCAGCGTCGTGGAGCAGATCTATCGCAACATCGACTCGTTGGAGGCGCTGTTCGACGAGTTGCTCGACATCTCCAAGCTCGACGCGGGCTACATTCGCGCGAGCATCGTCGACTTTCCAATCCAAAATGTGCTCGGTGTCCTGCACACGCGCTATGGCCCCTTGGCCTACGCAAAGGCCCTGGATTTCCGCGTCAAAAGCTGCGCGTGCACCGTCCGCTCGGACGCCGCGCTGCTGGAGCGAGTGCTCGGCAACCTGGTCGCCAATGCCATCCGATACACTCGAACCGGCGGGGTGCTCGTCGGCTGCCGCAAGCGCGGCCAGCAATTGCTGATCTCGGTTTGGGACACCGGCGTCGGTATCGCGCAAGCCCAACACGAGCGCATCTACGAAGAGTTCTTTCAGCTCGGCAATCCCGAGCGCGACCGCAAAAACGGCCTAGGG
Source organism: Polyangiaceae bacterium (assembly GCA_035485095.1). GTDB lineage: Bacteria > Myxococcota_A > Polyangia > Polyangiales > Polyangiaceae > PMG-095. The sequence goes on from DATHOI010000729.1 coordinate 9,523, forward strand.
CTCGGGCTACCGATTGCCAAGCGCATGGCCCACTTGCTCGGTACGGAAATCGAGCTGCACTCCGAGCTGGGTCGTGGCTCGCGCTTCCAGCTCCGAGTCGCGCTGGGCGACTCCGCCGCCGTAGCTCGACCCGCGCCTGAGCTCTCCGTGTCGGGAGACGCGTTGACCGGCCGCTGCGTGGTGGTCATCGACGATGAACCGACGATCCGCGAGGGCATGCACGAGCTGCTCTCCCAGTGGGGCTGCACCTCGGTGGAAGCCGCAACGGCCCCGGAGGCCATCGCGCGTCTGGAGGCCGCCGGGCTCGCGCCAGAGTTGGTTCTCGCCGACTACCGCTTGACCGACAACGCGGTCGGCTCGGACGTAGTGCTCCGCTTGCGTCAACGCTTCGGCTCGGAATTGCCCGCGCTACTCATCACTGGTGACACCGCACCCGAGCGACTGCGCGAGGCCAAACAGAGTGGTCTCCACATCCTGCACAAGCCAGTGCGCCCGGCTCAACTCCGCGCTCTCTGCAACTATCTGCTGACCCGGCATTCCGGCTGACCGGAACCGCAAACAAACAGCGTTTGGACCGAAATAGTCCAAGGTCCTGATCGTGCCGCGGCCAAGAGCAGAGCATGTTCGCCAATCGCGCGCTCACCACAATTGCCCTGTTGAACTTTGCCGCGCTCGCTGCGGGGGCCTGTCAGTCGAAGCGCTCGACCGACAACGGCTCGACCGCGATGAGCAATCCCTCCGCCGGCTTCGGTGCCGGCACCCTTGCGAACGCGGGTAACGCGGGCGCGTGCACTGGCAATTGCCCGGCGGCGAACGGTGGTAGCGCACAGGGCGGCGCGAATGGTGTCATACCCGACGCGAGCGCGAGCGGGGATGCCGATGCCGGCTGCGTGAGCTGCAATGCCGGACGCACACTGCTCGCGAACGGTTGGACCATACAAGCCTCGAGCAAAGTGACGGGCAGCACGGGCGCGCAAATTTCCGTGCCCGGTTTCGCGACCGCGGGTTGGTACCCGATCACGGTGCCGAGCACGGTGTTCGCCGGGCTGGTCGCCAATCAGGTCTATCCGGACCCCTATATTGGCGACAACATGAGCCAAGTTCCGGACGCGATCGCCGACAGTTCATGGTGGTACCGCACGGAATTCACAGCCGACGCCGACTTTGCTGGTCAAGCGGTGTTTCTGGCGCTGGACGGCGTCAACTACAAGGCCAACGTGTGGTTGAACGGCCAGCAGATCGCGAGCTCCGACACGACGGTCGGTACCTTCACCAACTACGAATGGAACGTCAGCGCCGCGTTGCACGTGGGCATGCCCAATGCGCTCGCCGTCGAGGTCATCCCCCCCAACCTCGATACGGATTTGGCGCTCACTTGGCTGGACTGGAATCCGGGGCCGCCCGATCGCGACATGGGCATCTGGCATGACGTCTATCTCAGAAAGAGCGGGCCAGTCGCGGTGCGCGGGACACACGTCACGAGCAAGGTCGACCCGTCGCTCGCGTCGGCCGCGTTGACGATCAAGGCCGACCTGCTGAACACCACGAATGCCGCCGTGCACGCCACCGTCACGGCGACACTCGAGCAGATCACGGTCAGCCAAACCGTGGATCTAGCCGCCGGAGAACGCAAAACCATCAGCTTCGATCCGTCCACGACGAAAGAGCTCAGCTTGAACGCGCCGCGCCTGTGGTGGCCGGCGCAAATGGGCAGCCAGGAGCTCTACCAACTCAGCCTCACGGCGCAAGCCAGCGGCGCTACGTCCGACTCCGAGACGATTCAGTTCGGCATCCGCGACGTTTCTTCGTCACTCACCCCTGAGGGTTATCGGCTATTCAGTATCAATGGCAAGCGCATCCTGATCCGAGGCGGCGGCTGGGCCTCGGACATGATGCTACGCTTGCCCCCCGAACGGCTGGATTCGCAATTTCAATACGTGCGCGCTCTCGGGCTCAATGCCATCCGCCTGGAGGGCAAAATGGAGTTCGACGAATTCTTCGACGCGGCGGATCGCTATGGCATCCTGGTGATTCCAGGTTGGATGTGCTGCGACCACTGGCAAGACTGGAGCAACTGGTCGGCGGCAGACCACGAGATAGCCGTCGCGTCGGTGACGACGCAAGCGGAGCGGATGCGCAACCATCCGAGCGTGATCGACTTCTTGATCGGTAGCGACGAAGCCCCGCCCGCAGCGGTGGAATCCGAATTTTTGGCCGCATTCAGCGCAGCGGACTGGCCTAACCCACTCGGCGCATCCGCGGCTGATCGCAGCACACCCACGCTCGGCAAGAGCGGCATGAAGATGCCCGGAC
>DATHOI010000730.1:0-4313 GCA_035485095.1 Polyangiaceae bacterium
CAAATCCTTCTCCATGTTGAAGGAGCTGAGCGCGAGCGAGCCGCGCTTCAAGGTGCTCTCTTTTTCGCGCAACTTCGGGCACCAAATGGCCATCACGGCGGGGATCGACAAAGCAGCCGGAGACGCCGTCGTGATCATCGACGCGGATTTGCAAGATCCACCTGAAGTCATCAAAGAGATGATCGCGCGTTGGCGCGCCGGCTTCGATGTCGTGTACGGCGTTCGCCGCACACGTGCCGGTGAAACATTTTTCAAGAAGCTAACCGCCGCGGCTTTTTATCGAATCCTCCGCACGATGCTCGGCGGCATGAACATCCCGGTGGACGCGGGTGACTTCCGCTTGATCAGTCGCGCGGTCGTCTTGACCCTCCGCTCGCTGAAGGAGAAGCACCGCTTCGTGCGCGGTATGGTCACCTGGGTCGGGTTCAAGCAGAGCGCGCTCCTTTACGACCGAGAAGCGCGTTTCGCCGGGGAAACCAAGTACCCCTTCACCAAGATGATGCGTTTCGCGATGGACGCCATCACCTCGTTTTCGATTATCCCGCTCCGTTTCGCGACGTGGCTCGGGGTGCTCTCCGGCCTGGGAGCGGGCGCCGTAGCGCTGTGGGCAGTCTACGAGAAGCTGTTCCTGCACAATACCGTGCAAGGCTGGGCCACGATCATGATGGCGGTTGCCCTCGGCTCCTCAGCCCAGCTGATCATGATCGGCGTGCTGGGTGAATACATCGGCCGCATTTACGAAGAGATCAAGCGGCGGCCACTCTACGTCACCGCCGAGCTCGTGAATTTCGACGACACTGATCGCGCTCAGGACGAAGCGAGTCTTTGATCGCCTCCAAAGCGTGAGGGCAATAGTCTGATGAATGCGCAGTCGATGGGTGGTCGGTGGGTGGGCGCTTTGCGTGAGCTCGGGGCGGAGCTGCCCGTCTGGCCGGCGTACGCCGTGTGCTTCGTGTTGTCTCTGGTCGCGATCTGGGTGCCGCATTTCCCGGCAGGCGTGGACCTGCCGCAGCATGCGAATATCTTTCGGCTCTGGTCCGACCTGGGTGGTGATCACTACGAGCTACGCGAGCTCTACCGCACCAATCTATTTACGCCGTACTTGGTGCCGTATGCCGTCGCTCTCGTGTTTACCAAGTTGTTCGGCGCTCTGGCTGCAACGAAGTTTCTGCTGACGTTCGCCGCGCTCGCGACGCCGTTTTTTCTCACGCGTTGGCTTCGCGCCATCGGCGCGGCGCCAGCCTTCGGCCTGCTCGGCTTCGTCGCCTCGTTCGACTACTGCTATTTGTGGGGCTTCGTCTCGTGCACGCTGGCGATTCCGCTCATGTTTGCGTACCTATCGGAGTTCGAAACGCAGGGCGATCACCCGGGGTGGCACAAGGTCGCGAGGACGAGCCTGCTCGCTTCGCTGCTGTTCTTTTCGCACGGCATTACCTTCGGCATTTCCTTGGTGATCGCGGGTTCTAGCTGGTTGCTCCGCGGTCACTGGTTTTCGCGGCTGCGTTGCGCACTCCACGTCGTCCCGCTCGGCGCGCTCGCGTGCTTGTGGTTGGCCCTGCGCCATAAGGAAGCGTCCGCTGATGCGCTCAGCCAGTGGTTCGACTCGCGGCGCGCGGTGCACTTGTTTTCGGGCGCTTTCACCACGTTCCCCGATGACAAGTGGGCCATCGTCGGAGCCTCCGGGGTGGCGCTGTTCTTGGTCCTGGCGCGCCCCAAGCTCAGCTTCGCGCCATTGCGCTGGGTTCCGCTCGCGCTCGCCGTCGCGTTCTTCGTCGCGTTGCCGGATGTCATTGCCTCCACCTGGTATGTGGCGACTCGCTTTTGCGTCTTCATTCATGTGCTCGCCCCGGCCGTCTTGGTGCCGCGAACGAGCGATCGTTTGGCGCGGCAGTGGCCGTGGGTCCTGTTCGCGCTGGTGGCGGCCTTCTTGGTCCTGCTCAACGTGCGGCTAAACGCATTCAATCGGGAGCTCGACGGTTTCAGGGTCGTCGCCGCGTTGGTGCCACCGGGTGCAGACGTGCAAACCCTGGTGCCCGAGACCGAGTCCATCGATCCGGTATTTGGCCCCGCCGAATTCGGACAAATTCCGGCTTGGGTGACGGCTCAACAGGGCGGAGTGATCGCCAACGACATGGCCATCATGCCGTATTACCAAATCCCGATTCGTCACCAAGACGCGCCGTATCTCCAGCATTACCCTTTCACTATCTCCCATGGCAGCTATGCGCGCACTCGCGGCGTGCTGCGCCGGCTGACGACCACGGCACAAGGCCCCGCAAAACTCGTCAAGGAGTCCGGCGGTTGGGTTTTGATGAAGCGCGCCGACCTCGAGACTCCAGACTTTACCGTCGTGAGGACCGGCCAGGGTTGGGGCGAGCTGCGCATCGACCGTGAGGTAGACGGCGGCCGTCTCGCCGTCGGGCACGAGGCCTACGAGCATGGCCTCGGGACGCACGCGGCGTCGATCATCAGAATCCATCTCAAGCGAGCCGCGCGAATCGTCGTCGGCGCGTGCGGTCTGGATGATTCGGCCGGAACGCGCGGACACGCCGCTTTTCGCATCCGATCTAGCAAAGGTCAGGTGCTATTCGAGTCGGGTCCGATGGCAGGCGGGGCGCGCGCGGAGCCTTTCGGTGTGAATGTTGAGGGACAGACCGAGCTGCTCTTGGAAGTCGACGAAGTGGGTGGGACGAACGCTTACGCCCACGCCGACTGGGTGAACCTCAGTCTGCATTGAAGCGCGGCGGGCACTCGGCCGACGGCGTGGTCAGTACACTTCCAACTCGCTGACCACCAGAAACGAGTGGCGAAGCGTGCGCAGCCGCACGAAACGCGCGCTCGCCGCGTCGGGACGCACCACCCAAGGCTCGTACTGAGTGAACGGCTCGCTGCGTCGAGCGATCTCGGTGAAGGTGACGCCGTCCGCTGAGCCTTCGAGCGCGAGCGGGATGGACTGGTCGTAGCAGCACTCCGGGCGCCCGAAGACGCGTACCTCGTGGAGTGGGGTCATCTGACCCAGATCCACCAGCAGCCACGGCGAGCGCTCGTTGGCGCTGTGAAAACCGAGCTGGCCGTAGCGCAACCCGTCGACCGCGCCCTCCGGCTGAGTGTCGTAGGCGTGACTGCTGGCAGTGACGGGCTTTTTCAGCGCCAAGTCCACGGGCGGGAACGCCCACCTCGCGCACCCGAACAAGACGACGGCAGTCATCGCCAGAGCTACACCAGCACGTTGCACGCGACGAAATTGAACTGCGCTCGGAGTCCGCAGGTCGAGCCGCTCCGACAGAGAGTGCACAGCCCATGCGAACTCTCGAATGTCCGGGGGGCTGTGCAGCGCGGCGATGCGATCGAGCTCGAATGTGTCAGCACGCGCGAGCGTGCCGAGCGGTCGCAAGACGTCGGCCGAAGCCTGCATGCTGCGCACATCGCGTTCGAGCAAGCCGCTCAACGCCGAAAAAAGGGCCGCAGGATCGCTCGAACCAAGGTCCCGAGTCGGACCTTCTGCGCTGAGCAGAGCCCGCGCAAAGAGTAGCGTCGCCTCGCGGTACAGCTCCAACGCGGCGGCCAGCTGGCCCGCTGCCCACAGCGCATCCGCGCCGCTCAGCCGGCTCCGCGCAGAGGACTCGAAGACCCGCGCCGACGCGCGCGTCTCGGGGTCCAACGCCGCGCTCCGAGCGAGCGCGCCGCGCATGGAAAAAAACTCGCGCACAGCCGCGCTTGTTTGGGCGAGCTTTTCGCGCAGATCGTTCGACTTCATTTGCTCTGCGACCATCACGAGTCACCCGAGCGGCAAGAGGGGCAGCCGCAGCCGGCAATAGATGGTGTACGCGCCGACCAACCAAAGAGCGCACATCAGGAGCGCGAAGACGGGCCAGCGATCCGAGTTGCGCGTTGTCCACGCCACAGCGAGACCGAACAGCGCGTACATTGGTGGCGCCCCAAATTGCATGTAGACGCCCTTGATGACACCGTATTGATCGACTGGGTTGGTGACCGCGAAGTGCATGGCCGACAGAAGAGTGAACAGCGGGATCAAGAGCAAGAAGAAGGTCGCAAAATCGCGGCGCTGGAAGACCTTCCCGATCGTGTTGAACCAGGCGGCGACTACGGCCAAAAAGATCGCCGTCCCGCCCGCAACCGCGAACTGCGACGCACGCAGAATGCGGGGTGATAGCGGGTAGTAGAGCGCGCCGATTTGCGTCGCCTTGTCCCGAGCGAGCCCCGAAAAGCTGAAGTTCCAGTAGTCGACGAACGTGGAGGCGACGGCCACCGGCCAAAATTGCGAGTTTGGGCGGACGCTCGTCGAGTAGTAA
>DATHOI010000731.1:0-4071 GCA_035485095.1 Polyangiaceae bacterium
GGCTCAGGGCAGCGTTCGGCTGCGCGGCCGCGGACGCCGAGCCGGCCTCAGTGCTTGGCCAATGCTCGGTTGGCCAGATCCCGGTATTTGCCTTGGGGAAACTTGGCCAGATAACGGCGCGCGTAGTCCGCGGCCCGCGGATCGTGCTGCGCGGAAGCGGCTTCGATCGAGAGCGCCATGGCGTCCTCGGACAGCACGCCGTTGGGGTGGGTCTTCAAGTAGTCATTGAGCAACCCCTGCGCGCGTGAGGGATCTTTCTCGGTGCGCAGAGCTTGAATTGCCTCGACTACGTGTGTGGCATCCTCATTCGAGTCAGGCCGCGTGTGTGCGCTGCCTTTGGCCGCCGGGCGCACCGTGCTCGGCGGTGGGTCCACGGCGTCAGCCGGCGTGGTGTCGACGAGTGCATCACTCGCTGCTGCCGGTGCGTCGTTGCTGACGACCGGGCTTGCGGCTGCCGCTTGAACGCGAACCGGCACCGCTTGAACGCTGGGCGTTGCCGTTACGGCGGGCGCGCCGAACCCGAACAAGCCACTGCCGTGAGTGACGTAGCGATGGCCCAGCGCTGCGGTTGCGGTACCGCTCACGAGCAATGTCGCCACGATCACCGGTCGTAGCCAGAATGGTGACACGCGGCGCGTATGAAGACGCGACAGGCTCACGAGCACTCGTCGCTTGCGGAACGGATCGGCTTCGAATGGTGCCGCCACTCGAAACAGATCCGCTAGTCGTTGGTCCGTGCTTTCCAAGCCCTGTTCGTCGATGAGGCGCTTCACCATCAGGCCCTCTTCTGCTCTCGGCTCTCGATTTTCGCGAGTGAAGCTTTCAGCTTCTTTCTAGCTTTGTGGATGCGCGCCCAGACCGTGTTGATGGGCACGCCTTGAACCTCGGCGATCTCCTCGCCGCTGTAGCCGTCGATCTCGAAGAGCACGAGCGCGGCGCGCTCTGACTCGTTCAGCTTGCCGAGCAAGCGCTCGAGTGTCGCTCGTTTTTCTTTCGTCTCGAGTGACTCGGCGGGCGACGCGCCGCCCTTGGTCAGGCTTTCGGACAACGGCACACTGCCGAACAGCATGTGCTTCACCCACAACAGACGCCGGAAGTCGCGCACGCGGTGACGCGCGATCTGATACAGCCAGCCCGCGACGTTCTGCCCGTCGAAGTCGGCCAGGCGCCGATGCACGACCAAGAACACGTCCTGCACCAGGTCCTCGCGGTCCGCCTCGGGGCCACCCATGGCGCGGATCCAGCGCGAGACTTCGTCGAACCAGCGCTCGTAAATGGCGCGGAAGTCGAGCGGGGCCGCAGGTTCGACCTTCACTTTCTCGACGTCTTCTTTCTCGACGTCTTCCACCGGCCACTGCTCGGCCTGGCTGCTACCCGGCATCAGTTGTTCAAGGGGCTCTTTCAAGCGGACCTTTCCCAAATGTAAAGATTGCAGCCCAAGCGGATGTTCGCCGCCGGGCGATCCAATGAGGGTATCCTGGCCTGGACCGCCACGCCATGCGTCTTTGGCCCCAGATTCAGCGAACATGCTGCCTTTTCCCGCGCCCGCATGGCGCGCGGCTGTCATTTTTATTCGCATGCTGGGCCGTGCTCCTCATTGGGTGGACGAGACCGGCGCTCGCGCAGGCGCCCGAGGACGCTCCACATTTCACGGCGGGCAACGGTGAATGTCCGGAGCCCGCTGCGGTCGAGCGCGAGGTGCTGAGCTTGGTGCCGGTCGAGCGGCACGAGCTGCTGGAGCGCACGGTGCGTATCGACATCGACGATCTGGGCGACAGCTATCGAGTGACGGTGTCGAAGGACGGCACGTCGCTGAGAAAGAGCTACTCCGATCCGGGGCGGGATTGCGACGGGCGCGCGCGCTTTGCCGCGGTCTTTGCCGTGCTCACGGTGATGCCGCCCGAGCTTGGCTCCGACGAGCTCGCCCCACCCAAGCCTCCTCCTCCTCCGCCGCCGCCAGCGGCTCACGTCGTGGTTGCGCGCGCCGCCCCGCAAGCTTTGCCGCCGCTCGCGCACATCGAGCTCGGCGCGCTGTTCGCCTACGCGCCGGCGATCTTGCAAGCGCCGGCTTTGACGACGCTGGGCGGGGAATTGCGCGTCGCACTCGGGCGAGGGGTGCTCGCCGGCACGCTGTCGATTGCGTACACCACGCGGGCGAGCTTCGTGCTCGATGAAGTGCGCGGCAACATTTCGCAACTGCCCGCGAGTGCTGGGCTGCGAGTGCGCTCGGAGCTGGGCTCGTGGCAGGTGATGGGGGATCTCGGCCTGCTCGCCGTGCTGCAGCGCGTGCGCGCAACGAGCTTGTTCGTGGCGAACGCTCAGACTGCGCTCGAGCTCGGTGTGCGCGCAGGCGTGTCGTTCGAGCGTCCGCTCGGCGCGCACTTTGCGCCATTCGCCGGCGCTTTCGCTTGGGTCGTGCCGGGGCCGCGCGACATTTCGGCACTACCGCAAGGTGTGCTCGGCAATCTCCCTTATTTGTGGGTAGGCGCCGCGGCTGGCGTGTCGCTCGGTCTGTAGCTCATGAGCCTCGTTATTTCACAGAGCTTGCGGCGGTCGCTGCGCTTAGGCGCACTCGGCTTGGCGCTCTGTGGCTGCGGCTCCGACCTGAACATCGGCAGCAACGTGCTCTGGGCGACCGACCATGAAACCGGCGATCTGAGCGACTGGTATGCGCCGCCCGCGCCCGGTGGCGGGCTTTTCCCAGACCCCTCGAATAGCCCCGTCGAAATCGCCGACGGCCCGGCACACAGCGGGACCCACTCACTGAAGTTCACGGACATGGCGGCGAGCGACACGGTCGGCCCGGGCGTGTATCGCGAGCTCGTTGCGCCGCCGGATGCTTACTACAGCGTATGGTACTTCATCCCGCGTCAGTACACGACCCATTCGCAGTGGACGATCACGAAATTCCGATCACGTTCCGATGACGACCCGAGCGTGATCAGTCACGGGCACGATCTCGACCTGCGCACGCTTCCGGGGGGGCAGGTCGTGCTCTACGTGTTCAGCCATGACCCGGCATATTTGCAGGCGCCGCTCGCCGATCCGCCGGCGTTCGTGCCGGTCGAAACGTGGTTCCAGATCGAGGTGCTGTATCGCCCGCGTACGGACGAAACAGGCAAGCTCCTCGTGTGGCTCGACGACCGCTTGGTCTACGATCTGGAAAATCGGCGCACTTCGGGCTCCGATGACGTGCTGTGGACGCCCTGCGACATCGCCGAAGACGTCGTGCCCTTCGGTCAAGCGGGCACGGACGACGGGGCCGCGGGCGCGGGCGGTGATGACGGCTCTGCCGGAGCAACCAGCACGGTCAGCGCGGCCACGCTCGGCCCAGAGCTCTACATCGACGACGCGGCGATCAGCCTGACGCGCGTGACGCGCAGCGGAAAGATCCTGATCCGCCGTTAGCTCGGCGTGCTCTTCGCTGTAGCCTGGCTGAGCCGGTCAATTCGTGTCGTCGGGAGAGCCGGAGGGCACGCGCGACGGCATGCGTTGGTCCACGCCGTCTCCGAGCTGACCATCATTGCCGAGCGGGGAATGGTCGTAAACCGTGCTGCCAGTGTCTTCATTGCAGGGCAGATCGAGAACCAGACCGGGGTCAGCCACCGAAAACATGCCCGCGGCTTCAGCCTGGATTTGGCTTGCCGAGCGCGTCACGTTGAAGACGCGGAAGTCGTCGATCATGCCTTGGAAGAGATCGCTCGTGCCGTCGAGTGTGCCCAGCCACGACGTCGTCGGCGTGCGTTCGTCCGGCAAGTTGACCGAGCTCCCAGCGAGCGCGCCGTCGATGAAGAGCTGATTCGTGGTGCCGTCGAACGTGTAGGCGACATGGTGCCAGGTGCCGGCGCTGACGGCCGCCGTCGCGGAGAGCAACACGCGGTTGCCGTACACGCGCCACGCGCCCAGCACACCATCTTGCAGCGCCAGCTCGACACCGCTGTCTTCGTCTTTGCGTAGCGTGATCAAGGCGTGCTTGCCGGAAATGTTCTCGCTCTCGAACCACGCCGAAATGGCTTGTGGGCCGCGCCCGATGGGAAACTCCGCGGTGCCGGTGGTCGCGTAGTCGTAGAT
>DATHOI010000732.1:0-4419 GCA_035485095.1 Polyangiaceae bacterium
GGTGCGGCGCGACGAGGCGCGGCGAAACTTCGGCGGGTGCGGCGCGGTGCGACGCGGTGAAACCATGGCGGGTGCGGCGCGACGAGCAGTCGGCGGGTGCGGCGCAGCGCAGTGCGGTGAAACAGTCGGCGGGTGCGGCGCGGCGCGATGCGGTGAAACCGTCGGCGTCCGCGCCGCGCTGTGCTCCCCCCCAAGAATAAAGAGCGACTGCGGCTTTTCCGGCGGCCACGTGCCACGCTGACGCTGAGAGCGGCGGGTTTTGGCCTGCGCCAAGCGCGACGGGAACTTGGAAAGGTTACGCGCCGATGCCGCGATCGGCGGGGCTGCGTTCGTCGACGCCAGGCGCGGAAAAGCTGATGCTGCCGGCGCGACGCCAACCGCCTTTCGCGAGCCATGTTTTGGACTCGACGACGGGCATGTCCTCGCGCTGTTCGGGGGGCGGAACGCCCGGCGGGACTAGCGGCAGGCTTTGCGAGCGGCGGAATTCATTCGGGGCGCAGCCACGGAGCTCGCTGAAGCCACGGAAATACGGCGCAGATGAATACGGATCGATCCGACCGACCCGAGACGCGCCGCGCAGGCGCGTGGCCGCGTGATGACGAAAATTGTTCAGTACGTACGCCAGCGCATTCTTCACGGCGCGCGGCGACGGCAAGGCGCGCGAGAAAAAGCGATCCGCCCACACCTTGCCGCGCCGCGCAACGAGCTGATTCACTGCTTTCGCGACGCGAATCGCCAGCCCCTGCATGCCACGCGAGAGCGATTCTTTGTTACTCGCTTCGACGATCAGATGGAGATGGTCGCTCTGCACCGAAAACTGCACGACTCTGAAATCCGCGCGCACGCGAGTCGCCTTCGCCAGCGCTTTTCTCAACGTGGGAAACACGAAGCGACTGCGGAGCGGGCGGAATTTACTGCGCAACACGACATGCAGCGGGTGAGAAGCCGCGTGCGCTGGGCGCGCGCGATGCCGCACATTTCGGCGCCCCTTCGCGGGTTTTCGCCCCGCGCGCCGGCGAGTTTTGGCGCGCGCCTCAAAGGGCAAATCCAACTGCACCGCTCGTTTGCGTTTGTGCGCCCTCATCTTCATTCCGTGCGCCCCGAGTCTACTCTAATTGGGGCACTAATCGATGAAAATCGTGATCAGCCGCCGAATGAAGCGTCAGGAACGTCTTGTCGCGCGCGCGGTTCGCCTCCGTCATGAGGTGCTCTTCGGCGGCGCATCTCCGGCTGGCCCTCGTTGTGTCGGGGCCGTCGCGCATCTCCGGTCGCAACACGCCGTTTCCGCGCTTGGTTCGAGTATCGAATGGGTCGCATCGAGCATTTTTTGTGGCGCATTCTGTGCGAAATGGCGTGGAGCGAGGCGACTGCGATGAGGGCGTCGCTAGAGCGCTTGAAATCCAACGCGCAGCGAATGATTGCGATCATCGCGTGCACGAAGCGAGCTCGAGCAGCGTCGCGCGACGGCCACTACAGGTCGTCGAGAAGCCGTCGCTGCGCCGTCCCAGATTGCTCTCCGCGTTCCGCGTTCCGCCTTTTGCGTCTGCGCTTCGCGAGACTTAGCTGCAGACGCGGTTTCGGCCGGAATCCTTGGCTTGGTAGAGCTTTTCGTCGGCGCGGCCGTACAGGGCTTCAGGGGTCTCGTCGCCGCTCGGCTTGAGCTCGGCAACGCCGAGGCTGATGGTAACGGGCAGGTTCTTCTCTTCGAACGTCGGCACGTTGTTGGCGACAGCGGTGCGAATGCGTTCGGCGCACACCTTGGCGACGGCCAGGGTGGTGTTCGGGCACAAGACGGCGAACTCTTCACCACCCACTCGCGCGAACAAGTAGTCCGGAGATGCGGTTTGCTTCACGACGTTGGCCGTCGCGCACAGCACGGCGTCGCCCGCCATGTGACCGTGGGTGTCATTCACCTTCTTGAAGTGATCGATGTCCAGCACGATCAAGCTCAGCGCTCCGTCGTGGCCGGCGGTGGTCGCGATCCGCAGATTTTCGTCGAAATGCCGCTTATTGTGCACGCCCGTCAGTGCGTCGAAGTGCATCAAGCGCTGCACCTCTTCATGGTACGCGCCCTCGATGTTGCCGCCGGCGATGTACTTCAGGAGGGCTTTGCCGATCTGCACGCGATCGCCATCCTTCAGGATGTGCTCTTTGACGCGCAGGGCGTTCACGTACGTGCCGTTGGTGGAGCCGAGGTCGACGAGGCGGTGACCGGCGCCCATGGGCTCGATCTTGGCGTGACGCCGGCTCACCGAGTCGGCGTCGAGCACCAAGCCTGCGTTCGAGCCACGCCCGATTTCGATCGGAATGTCGGACAGTACCGTGCGCGTGCCGAGGCGCGGGCCAGACAGCACCAGCAGCAAAGCCTGCTGCGCTGTCGCCACGCGGATCAGACTGCGCATATCGCGCGAAATCGTGACCTCGAGAGTCGACTCGTAAAGCTCGTCGTCCGCCAAAGTTCGTCAGGCCTCGCGCATTTGTAATTCGCGGAGCGTTCTCCAAGCATAGCAGATGCCCGGATACGCCCATTAATTCGCATGACGGCAGTGCATTTCACGATGTGGGACGCACGCCTACATTGTGAGTCTTGAGCCGCGCGCGGGGCCGCGTGCGACTAGATGTCGTAGTAGAGAAAATACTCGAAGGGAGTCGGGCGAAGGCGTGACGCTTGCACGTCGTGCTCGCGTTTGTGGTCGAGCCACATGTCGATCACGTCCTGTGTGAACACGTCACCCTTCAGTAAAAATTCGTGGTCGCTCTCGAGCGCGTCGAGCGACTCCTCGAGTGAGGCGGGCATGCGTTCGACGTCTCTCAGCTCTTCGGCCGACAGTGAGTAGATGTCTTTGTCGAGCGGCGTGCCGGGGTCGATCTTGTTTTGAATGCCGTCGAGACCGGCCATCATCATGGCGGAGAACGCTAGGTACGGGTTGCACGTCGGGTCAGGGAAGCGCAGCTCGAGGCGGCGTGATTTGGGCGACGGCGAATACGTCGAGATACGAATCGCGGCAGAGCGGTTGCGGCTCGAATACGCCAGATTCACTGGTGCCTCGTAGCCGGGCACGAGGCGCTTGTAGCTGTTGGTCGTCGGGTTGGTGAGCGCGGCCAGCGCGTGCGCGTGCTTGAGGATACCGCCCACGTAATACAGGGCCATTTCACTCAAACCCGCATAGCCGTCGCCCGCGAACAGCGGTTTGCCGTCTTTCCACAGCGATTGATGGCAGTGCATGCCGTTGCCGTTGTCTCCATACAAGGGCTTGGGCATGAACGTGGCAGTGCGACCATTGCGGTGCGCCACGTTCTTCACCACGTGCTTGAACCACATCAGCTTGTCGGCTGATTTGAGCAAGCTGTCGTAGCGCATGTCGATCTCGCCTTGACCAGCGGTCGCCACCTCGTGGTGGCTGACCTCGACCTCGATGCCGAGCCGCTCGAGCTCCAGGCAAATCTCGGTGCGTACGTCCATCTGCGTGTCTTGCGGCTGGACCGGGAAGTAACCTTCCTTGTGTCGAATCTTGTGGCCGAGGTTCGGGCCTTCGTCGCGGCCGCTGTTCCAGCTCGCCTCGATCGAGTCGACTGAGTAGAACGCCTCGTGACCCTTCACATCGAAGCGCACGTCGTCGAAGATGAAGAATTCTGCCTCGGGCCCGAAGTAACAAGTGTCGGCGAGGCCCGTCGACTGCAGATACGCTTCCGCCTTCTTGGCGATGTAGCGCGGATCACGCGAATAGCTCTGACGCGTGAGTGTGTCTTGAATGGTGCACAGCACGCTCAGCGTGGGAAAACGCGTGAACGGGTCGAGCACCGCAGTGGTGGAGTCCGGAATCAGAAGCATGTCGCTCTGATTGATAGGTTGAAAACCGCGAATCGAAGAGCCGTCGAAGCCGAACCCTTCTTCGAACGCTTCGCTCGTCAAGCGATGAAACGGCACGGAGGTGTGTTGCCATTTGCCGATCAGATCGATGAATTTCAAATCGACCATCACGGCTTCGTGCTGCTTGCCGAGGTCGATGGCTTGCTTCGGATCCATGGCCCCTCCCCTAACCTTGCCAGGCGCTCGGGGCTACTGCCGGATCACTCCGGCAGTAGACCTCCCGATGGCGCGTCGGAATCACACTCCCACTTTGGCCGGACTTCTGGGGTGAGCCCAAATCCACGGCCGAGACAGCTTTGCCCCAGCGGGCAAGAGCTCGCTGACTAGATCGCTTCCTCGGCGCGCTCACCGGTGCGAATGCGTACGGCCTCGTCGACGGGGCTCACGAAGATCTTGCCGTCGCCGATACGCCCGGTCTTGGCACTCTTCTCGATGGCGTCGATCACTTGGTGCACCATCTGATCCGGCACCACGATCTCGAGCTTCACCTTGGGCACGAAGTCCACGACATAGGCGGAACCGCGGTAGACTTCCTTCTTGCCGCCGGT
>DATHOI010000733.1:0-7885 GCA_035485095.1 Polyangiaceae bacterium
GCCCGCGCCACTTCCGCTCGAGCCGCCTGCGCTCGTGTTGCCTCCGCTCGCCGTGGCTCCAGACATGCCCCCGGCCGAGCCTGAGCTGCCGCTCGCGCCACCTTTTGCGCTCGACGAGCCGCCCGTGGCGTTCGACGAGCCGCCCCTGGCGTTCGATGAGCCGCCCGTCGCGCTCGACGAGCCGGCACTCGCGGTCGACGAGCCGGCAGCTCCGCCATTTTGGAAGGAGCCGCCCGATGCGCTCGAGCCGCCCGACGCGGACGCGCCACCGTTCGTCGTCGGAGAGCCGGAGCCGCCGTCACTGCTCGAGCAGCTCACGAGCACGAACAAGACGGCACTGCCGCAGACAACGAGATGACGGCGCATGACAAGATCCTCCGACCCTCCAAGTTAACAGAAACGGTCGACTCGCGGAGCAACAACGCCACAGCCGTTGTCGGCACAAACGCGGTGTGGCTCCCACACTGGAGCCGGCTCACCTCACTCGGCGGCGCTGCTGGCCGCGTCGAGCACATCACACTCGAGCGCGTCGCCTTCCACCGACAAGAGCGCAACGCTCTTCGGGTTCAGCTCGCCGCGCAGAATCTTTTCAGCGAGCGGTGCCTCGACCAAGCGCGCGATCGTGCGTTTCATCGGCCGCGCGCCGAGGGTCGGATCGAAGCCGCCGCGGTCGAGCAAAAATTCTACCACTTCAGGCCCGAAATCCAGGCGAATGCCGCGCTGCGCCGAGAGCGCGCGGCTCACGCCGTCGAGCAAGCGACGCGCGATCTCGCGCACCTCGTCGCGGCCGAGCGGCGCAAATACGAGCACTTCGTCAATCCGGTTGTACAGCTCGGGCGCGAGGGCCGCACGCGCCGCGCCCGTCACACGCTGCTCCAAGTCGGCTCGCTGCTGCGCATCGTTACCAAAACCCACGCGACGACGTGGTGAGCTTCCGGTCTCTTCGGCGCCGAGATTCGACGTCATCAAGATCACGGTGTTCGTGAAATCGACCGTGCGTCCGCGCCCGTCAGTGAGGCGCCCTTCGTCGAACACGCCGAGAAAGGCGGTCAGCACATCCGGGTGCGCCTTCTCCAGCTCGTCCAATAAAATCACTTGGTACGGCCTGCGGCGCACGGCTTCGGTGAGCTGCCCGCCCGCCTCGTGCCCCACGTAGCCGGGCGGCGCACCGATCAAGCGCGCGATCGCGTGTGGCTCGGAGAACTCGGACAGATCCACGCGCGTCATCGCGCTGTCGCAATGAAACAGCACTTCGGCGATGGCCTTGGCGGTCTCGGTTTTGCCGACGCCCGTCGGGCCGAGCAGCAGGAAAGTGCCGATCGGTCGGCGCGACCCGAGTCCTGCCGCATTGCGCCGCAAAATGCGGGCAATGCGCCGAATTTGATCGCCGTGCCCAACCACGCGTTCGGCCAAAATCTCTTCCAGGCGAAGCATGCGGTCGCCGTCCGCCTCGAGCAGGCGATCGACCGGCATGTCCGCGAGCTCGGCCACGACTTCAGCGACGCTCTCCGCCGTCACTTCGGCGCGGCCGCGACGTCGTGTGCGTGCGCCAGCCAAATCCAAAATCGAGACCGCCTTGTCCGGCAGTGCGCGGCCAGGCAGGTAGCGCACCGACCAACCAACACCGAGCGCGAGGGCCTCGGTTTGATAGCTCACCTGATGATGCGCTTCCAAGCGAGGCCGAAGCGCGTCGACGATCAGATACGCGTCCTCGCGACTCGGTTGCTCCACTTCCACGATCGAGAAACGGCGCGCGAGCCCGGCGTCTGCAGCCAACGCCTTTTGAAAATCCTCCGGAGTCGTCGCGCCAATGCACGGCAATTCCCCCCGTGAGAAGGCCAATTTGAGCTCGGAGGCGATCTCCTCGGCCGCTTCACCCACGAACAGTTGGTGGATCTCGTCGAAGAAAAGCACGACGCGCCCTTTGGCTGCGAGCACCTCTTTGCGCAACCCGCTGACGCGCGAGGCGAGCGCGCCACGCACGCCCGTACCCGCCACCAGCTCGCTCACCGGGATCTGCACGATCACGCGATCATCGAGCGATAGGACGTCCTCTGCGCTGGCGATGCGCTGGGCAAGTCCGCGCACGATGCTCGTCTTGCCGACGCCAGCAATGCCCACCAGGCAGGGGTTATTGCCTTCACGCTTAGCGAGCACGTCGAGGGCCTGCTCAATCACCGCATCGCGTCCCACGACTGGATCGAGCTCACCGCGCGCCGCAGCCAACGTCAGGTTGCGACCCAAGCTGGTGAGCGTCGGGAATTTCTGCGGATCGAGCTCGAAGTGCTCCCATGGCTCTGGCTCTTTTACCGGCGTTTTCTCGATCGGCACGAGTGACGCGCGCGTCAGTGTCACGCGCGGCGTGTTCGTCGGCAGTGCCATCACCGGCACGACCACGCCAGCACCACGAGCTTCGGGAGCCGGCGGCGCGGGGGGCGCGTCAGTCGTTTGATTCTTACGTGGCGGCGGGTAGAGCGGCACTTTGACGGCCGTCGACACTTTGCGCGGCGGGGGCTGCACGGGCGCCTCGCGCACGAGCTCGGCCGGCGCGCGACGCCGACCCACCAACCCGAGGCCAACCTGCACGGCTTGCGTGCGCAAGCGCGAAATGTCGGTGCCAAAGCCCTCCAACGCGCGGCGAGCCGAGCTACGCGGTTCGCCCAACAAGGCCACCAACACGTGTACCGCCGAAGCGTCGCTCTCGCCCATGCGCCCGGCGATCTCCCGCGCACGTTGCAACGAAGACTTCACGGGCTCGTCGAGCTCTTCCTCGAGAGCGCGACCCAAACGCAAGAGCTCGTCGACGCCGAGCTTGCGCTCACGCAAGAGATCGCAGGCCGGGCCGGGGCGCGCTGCGAGCGCGGCCAGCAGGTGCGCGCTGGTGGTGCGCTCCTTCTTCTGCTGCGCGAGCTCATCCGCGATGCGTTTCATGAGCGCGAGTTCGGATTCGAAGCGGGCACCGGTCATCACCTGTGCGATCTGCCCGGAATCGAGAAAACGGCCAACTTTTCGCGCCTTTGGCCAGCCGCCCAATGGGCATGTAGCCGCGCTCAGTGCGTGAAAACCGGAGCCCCACGCGCGTAGTCCCAAACCGTGACCGAATCTGCGCCTCCCGTGGCTACCAGCGGCTCGAGCTCCGAAATTGCTAAATTTTTGTCGCCCAGGACGACCTTCAGCCAGTCTTCACTGACCGGTGCGCTCTGGCTCGGCAGCTCCGCTTTGAAGCGCTCGTGACCTTCCAGGTCGGTCACGAACAGCGTCCAATGCCGGGCGCTGCCCGGCACCGGGCGACTCACCAGGACGAAAGCGAGCGCCTCGTCATTGCCGACCGCGGCAAAGGGCTGCCCCGGCAATTGAAAGCGGCCCAGCACGGTCACCGGGCTCTGCAAGCGAAGATGCACGACCTCGCCGGTCGCCGAGACGGAAAATACCTCGTCGAGCCGCTTCGCCGGTATCAGCCGGAGCGCGGACGAGACCGCGGACGGCAACTTGAAGCGAGCTTCACGCCCGCGCGGAGCTCGACGCTCGATGCCGTCGGCGGTCGTGCACAAGAACGCGCCATCGCGGGTCAAGGCGGGGCCAGCCAGACAGCCTTGCAGCGGGAAGCGATCCTCGATGGGCAGAAACGAGCCCGCCTCGGCCGCGAACGCGTAGTGAAAGAGCTGCTGCTCGGCGCCGTAGTAAACGTAGAAGTGACTCGGGTCCTCCAAATCCGGAAACAGCGCTGCCCCGGGAAAAAAAACGACGTGCGGGAAGCTCTTCGGCTTCGTTGCGTGCGGCTCGAGACGCACGCCGCCGGACAGACCGAGCGCGGTGAGTGAGCCGTCCACGCCGTGAGTGAGCGCGCGCACGGCGCCCAGATCAGCCTCACTGACGACCGCGCCCGTGCTCGTGTCACGAAACACGACTTTGTCCGTCGAGGCTTGTGCGAGGCGACCTTTGCCGAAAGCAAGGCACTGAGTCTCTTCGCGCGGCGCCAGGATCTCGGCCTTCTGATCGCGCACCTCCACGAGCGCCTGCGCGACGGGCGGGAGCATGGCTGGCACGAGCTCGGGCGTATCGATGAAATGAGCGCTGGCCGACGAAGCCGGCTGCGTCGGACGCTCGCGCGGCGGGCGATGGCGGCCGTCGCATGCTGCGAGCGCGAGCCACGCAGTCAGGAAAAGACCGAGGCGCCGGATTGTTTGCGCGCCGCGCATGATGGTACGGTAAATTCTCCTCGGCTGGTGCCGAGCGCAAGCCCAATGTTTCCGCGGTTTCGAGGCGCTACCCCAAAATGAAGATCGCTCGGGTACTGGTCGTCGCGCTCGCGCTTTCGAGCGGCGGCTGCAGCCGTTTCACGCGCACGAAGCAATGCCGTGCGTTGATCGCACAGGTCAATCCCGCGCTCGACGAAGTGCAGGCACTCACTCAAGGCAAGTCCAGCAGCGCCAGCTACGTGGCTGCTGCCGCGCGCTACGAGCGGCTGGCCAAGGCGCTCGGGCCGATGGAGTTTTCGAGCGAGCAAATGGCGAAGACCGTCGCAGAGTACGCGAGCGTGCTCTCCGCCTGCGCGCAGAACCTGCGCACCCTTGCCGCAGCCATCGACAGCAACAACAATGCGGAGGCCGAGCGCGCCACACGTGAGCTCGAACGCTTGAACATCCGCGAGCGCAGCGCTGTCTCGCGCATCGACGGCTGGTGCCAACCCGAATAGCGCATCCTGATTGGGGGCGTGGGCGCATTGCCGGGCAGCTCAGAACCGCGCTCGCGACGCTGGCAAAAAGCCAGCCGAGCCAAACGAACCAGCGAGCCAAACGAGCCAAAAAAACCGAACAAAATCGGCGTTCTCGTTTACAGTTCAACGTAAGCATCAAGGCACGCGCGGAGCGGAAAAATCGCGGGCTCGCTTGTGATAGCGTCTGAAGTAGTGGCCGGGATGGATGAAACCAAGCTGGTTGGCTTTCTGGAAGCCGCCTACGCGCTCGAGCGGAGTGATCAGGACTGGCTCCAGGAGGTGGCGCGTGCGTTCGGCGAGCTGGGCGGCCCGGGCTACAACTACATGGGCATGTTCTACGACGCATCGGACGTCGCCGATCTCAAGATGTGGAACTTATGCCGTTTGCAGACGCCACCACCGGAGCTCGAGCGCACCTGGAACGTATTTCGTTCGCTCACTGATCCGGCCTTCGTGCGCTCCACGTTCAGGAGCTTATTCGTGGGTAGCGCGCGGAAGAGCGCAGCCGCATACCTCGGACCGCTCCTCGCCGAGCGCGAACGCAACGGCTACGGAGATTTCGTGTACGTGAACAGCCTGGATCCATCGGGCGTTGGCTGCGTGTTGACGCAGGGCTGCAGGGAGCGGGAATTTTCCACGACAGCGAGAGAGGCGGCGCTCCTGAGACGGCTGGCCACACATTTGAGCTCGGCATTTCGCTGCCGCAGAAAGCTCGCCTCCGCGCGCAGCGAGTCCGGGCACGCATCACCCCAGGTCACGACGGGAGCCGAGGCCGTCTTGGACGACCGCGGCCGCGTCGTGCACGCCGAAGGCGCGGCGCAGAGCTCAACGGCGCGCGCGCGCATCCAAAAAGCCGCCGCCAGTATCGACTCCGCGCGAGCCAAACGCTCGGCTGGCAGCCGCGCGCTCGATCGCTGGCACCCGCTGACTAGCGCCCGCTGGACGCTCGTAGACAGCTTCCAAGAAGGTGGGCGGCGCTACGTCGTAGCGCGCGAGAATCAGGCTGAAACGCAGAGCTTCGTGCAACTCACCAATCGCGAGCGGCAGGTCGTCGTGCACGCCGCGCTCGGCCTGAGCAACAAGCAGATCGCCTACACGCTCGGCATCTCCGACGCGACCGTGCGCGTGCTCATGGCGCGCGCCGCTGGCCGTCTCGGGGTGCGCAGTCGCAAGCAACTCCTGCAACACAGCGCGCTCCGCGAGCTGGTCACGGCTGCCCCGAGCACCGGGCTGCGCGCAGAATAAAGCGGCCGGCCGAGGTTTTGCCAGCACCCCCCGCGCGCTGCCGAGAATTGTTGTCGGCCAGCGCGAGCGCCTGGAGGACCATCCGCGCGGCAAGCTCGGTGTTTTGGTATGCTGCAGCGGCTCGGCCAACACCGAGCTTCCGTCATGCAACGACGTTCGGCGCACCTCTGGGCTGGCTGGGCAGCGCTTTTTTTGGCTGCAGGCTGCGGCGCGCGCACACAATTGGACGCTTTCGAGCTGACCGCTGCCGCGGGTGCTGGCGGAGCCCCGAGCACAGGCGTCGCGGGCACGAGCGGCGCGGCGGGCGCTTGCTTGGGGAACTGCGTCGTCGCGCTGTGCGGCGACGGCAAGCTCGACGCGACCGAGGAATGTGATGACGGCAATCGGGTCGGCGGTGACGGCTGCTCCGCAAGTTGCACGTGGGAGCCAACCGCCGTGGTCGCGCGAGGCGCGCGCACCTGCGCGCTGGCTCCCGACGGCGCAGTGAAGTGCTGGGGCGACAACGAGTTCGGAGAGCTCGGGCTCGGCGACACCGAAAACCGCGGCGACGCGCCCGGCGAGATGGGTCATGACTTGCCGTCGGTCAACCTGGACGGGCGCGCCAGTAGCATCTCAGCGGGCTACTTACACAATTGCGCGTTGCTCGAGGGCGGCAGCGTCAAGTGTTGGGGCGACAATCGCTTCGGCGGGCTCGGTCAGGGCGACACCGAAAACCGCGGCGACGACCCAAACGAGCTCGGAGCGCTGCTCCCCCCGGTAGAGCTTGGCACGGGCCAAACTGCGACCGCCATCGCCGCGGGCGATGCGTTCACCTGCGCCCTGCTGACGGGCGGAGCAGTGAAGTGTTGGGGCTTCAACTACAGCAGTGCTCTCGAGCAAGGAGGGCAGCTCGGCTTGGGCGACACGTTGAATCGCGGTGATAAGCCCGGCGAAATGGGCGACGCGCTACCCGCGGTGAGCTTGGGCACCGGACGCTTTGCGACCGCGCTGGCCGCCGGAAGCGATATGGCTTGCGCGTTGCTCGATCACGGCGCAGTCAAATGTTGGGGCGTCAACGCATTTGGTCAGCTCGGTCAGGGCGACACCGAAAATCGCGGCGACGACCCGAACGAGATGGGCGACCATTTGGCTACCGTCTCGCTCGGCACGGGCGCCGTCGCAACGGAGCTCGGCGCGGGCTACGGGTTCACCTGCGCGCTGCTCGGTGATGGTCGCATCAAGTGCTGGGGACTCAATGACGCAGGTCAGCTCGGCCTCGGCGATCAGCAGCCGCGCGGCGATCAACCCGGACAGATGGGCGATAACCTGGCCGCGGTCGATCTCGGCGCCGGCCAGCGCGCGAAAGCGCTGGCGGTGGGCTTCGAATCGGCGTGCGCATTGCTCGTCAGTGGCAACATCAAGTGTTGGGGCAATGGCAGCCTCGGACAGCTCGGTCTTGGGGATGGCAGAAACCGCGGCGATCAGCCGGGCCAAATGGGCGATAACCTGCCCGCCGTCAGCCTCGGTACGGGCCGAACCGCAACCGTGATCGCTTCCGGCTACTGCGCAACCTGCGCCATCCTCGACGACGGTGAGTTGAAGTGTTGGGGCTTCGGTCAGTATGGGGAGCTCGGGCTGGGTGACTCCGACAGTCGCGGCGATCACCCGGGCGAGCTCGGCGATCAACTGCCCGCGGTCGACGTCGGTTTTTGATCGCAAAAAGTGCGTTCAAGTAGCGTCGGCGCAGGCCAGCGCTCACTCGATTCAGCCCTTCTTTTTTTTCTTCTTGGAGCTGAGGCTCTCGCGCAGCCGGTGCTCCTCGGCAGTGATCGCAATCGTACCGTAGTGGTATTGAATCAAGCGTTGATACGTGCCCGTCTCGTCGCCGCCGATCATCCACAGGTCGCGCGTATCACGGTCGGTCTCGACGCTCGGTAACCAGTG